>JBOHCO010001218.1:0-1660 GCA_050698895.1 Streptosporangiaceae bacterium | reverse complement strand
GCTCGCCGCCCGGCGCGCCCGCGCTGGCCGGGCGTCCCGGCATCCAGGCCAGCGTGGCCGCGGCCCCCAGCACCGCGATGACGACCGAGATCAGCGAGGCCAGGTGCATGGCGTGCACGAACGAGACGTTGGCCGCGGCCAGCAGCCGGTCGCCGGCGTGCCCGAGCCCGGCCGCGACGGCCTGGGTCTGGGCGATGGACTGAGTGGCCGTGGCCCGCGCCGCGCGCGGCAGCACGCCCAGGTAGGGGGTCAGCCGGTGGCGGTAGTCCTGGGCCACGATGGAGCCGAGCACGGCCACGCCCAGGGCCACGGCCACCTGCCGCGAGGTGTTGGTGATGGCCGAGCCGGCCCCGCCGCGGTCGCGCGGCACCACCGACATGACGCCCTCGGTGGCCACCGGCATGACCATGCCCATGCCCGCGCCCTGGACCAGGAAGACCGCCTCCAGCAGCCAGACCGAGGTGGTCACGCCCAGCAGGTGGTAGCCGATCAGCGCCAGCGCCACGACCAGCAGCCCGGCGGTGACCACCGCCTTGGCCCCGAACCGCCGGCTGAGGATGGCGGTGCGCGGCGCCAGCAGCAGCTGGCCGGCGGCCAGCGGGATGGTCAGCAGGCCGGCGTGCAGCGGGCTGTAGCCGCGCACGTTCTGGGTGTAGAAGCTGGTGAAGAAGAACGCGCCGGACAGCGAGAAGAAGGCCAGCATGATGGCCGCCGACGCCGACGACAGGCGCGGGTCGCGGAACAGCCGCACGTCCAGCGACGGGTTCGGGATCCGGGACTCGTACCAGGCGAACACGGCCAGCACGGCCAGCCCGCCGGCGATGGGGCCGAGCACGCTGCCGGTCAGCCAGGAGCCGCTGTCGCCGCCCTCGATGATTCCGTAGATGAGCAGCACCAGCCCGGCGATGGACAGCAGCACGCCCAGGTAGTCCACCCGGCCCGGCGCGCGGCTGCGCGACTCGGGGACCAGGAACGCGATCGCGACGATCCCGACCGCGGTCAGCGGCACGTTGATGAGGAAGACCGAGCCCCACCAGAAGTGGTCGAGCAGCAGCCCGCCGACGATCGGGCCGACCGCGATGGCCACGCCCACGGCCGAGGCCCAGATGCCGATGGCCCGCGGCCGCTCCCGCGGCTCGAACACCGTGGTGATGATGGACAGCGTCTGCGGCATCACCGCCGCGCCGCCCAGGCCCATCGCGGCCCGGGCCCAGATCAGCTGGTCGGGGGTCTGCGCGTAGGAGGACACCAGCGAGAACAGGCCGAACATGGCCATGCCGATCATCAGCATGCGCTTGCGGCCGATGCGGTCGCCGATCACCCCGAAGGTGAACAGCAGCCCGGCGAAGACCAGCGTGTAGGAGTTGATCGCCCACTCAAGCTGGCTCTGGCTGGCGCCCAGCCCGGTGTGCGGCTCGGCGATGGTCTTGAGCGCGATGTTCAGGACCGTGTTGTCCAGCACGATCGCCGCGAGGCTGAGAATCAGCACGCTGAGGATGATCCAGCGGCGGCTCGGCGCGGCCTGAGCGTCCATGCTCCCCTTGCCCTCTTTTCAATACGAAACCACACCGTATCGCAACAGAGGTCGTTTGCGGCGGGACAGCCTTGTTATGGCCGGTGTGAGAACGGCCACTCCGTGGATCCGCCCGGGCCCGGCCCG
>JBOHCO010001217.1:0-4658 GCA_050698895.1 Streptosporangiaceae bacterium | reverse complement strand
ACGCCGGCCAGCCGCGCAACCCCGTGCTGCTGGGCCGCGAGCACTGGCCCGAGGTCATGGCGCTGGCCACCGGCGACGCGGGCGCCCGGACGTTCCTGCGCGCCCGCCCGGAGCTGGTCACGCTGGTGGAGTGCGGCGATACCGGACGGCCCGACGACATCGACACCCGCGCCGACCTGGATCGGGTCGCGGGGCTGCTGGGGACACCGGCGGTCAGCGATGGCGGTGTTACAAGCCACGGTGTCCCGAACCACGGTGTCCCGAACCACGGCGTCACGAACCACGGTGTCACAAGCTCTGGAGCCGGATTCCCCAGTGATGGGTGACCCGCTCGCCCGGCGCCAGGGTGATCAGGTCGGTGCCGCTCACCAGGGCGTTCGGCGGGCAGGTCATGGGCTCGATGGCCAGCGCCCGGCGCCGCCGCTCCGGGGCCAGCGCGTCGCCGGTGAACACCTGAAGCCAGGCGTAGCCGGGCCCGGCCCAGAACTCCAGCTCGGTCTCGGGCCCGGCCAGCCGCGCCCGGACCCGGCCGTCGCCGTCCGCGGTCAGCCCGGTGAAGGCGTGGTCGATGCGGGTGCCGCCGATGGCCCGGAGAGCCCGGAAGTCGAACTCGGTCCCGGCCACGTCGGCGGGCCCGCCGACCGGGATGCCGCGGTCGTCGGCGGTCAGCCACCGCGAGGCGGGCAGCTCCAGCTGGCAGTCGTCCACCAGCGGCAGGCCCGCGGTCAGGTAGGGGTGACAGCCGGTCCCGTACGGCGCGGCCGCGGACCCGGCGTTGGCCGCCGACACCGTCACCTGCAGGCCGTCGTCGGCCGACAGCTGGTACCGGGCGGTGAGCTCCAGGCAGAACGGGTAGCCGGGCTGGCCGTAGAGCACGTGCCGCAGCTCGACCAGGCTGGCTTCCCGCGCGGCCGGCTGCCAGTTGTGCCAGCGGGTCAGGCCGTGGATGGCGTTGCCCGCGGCCGGCTCGCTCAGGTCCAGCTGGCGGGCCACGCCCTGGAACGTGTAGCGGCCGCCGTCGACCCGGTTGGGCCAGGGGGCCAGCAGCTGGCCCGCCCCGGCCGGCGGCATCTCGTCGGCCTCGTACTCGACGATGGCCGGCCGGCCCCGGTAGCTCAGCCGTCGCAGGCCCGCGCCCAGCTCGGTGATCGTGGCGCGGTAGTCACCCGCGGTGATGTCGTACTGCGCGCCGGTCAGAGCTAGCCCGGACGGCTGGGTCATGGGTCTCCTTTACGTCTGTCATGGCCGCGCCATCCGGCTGGCCGTGGCCAGCGGAAGTCTGTGCCGACGGGGCTGCTTGGGGAGCGGGGGACCTTCAGCCCCGCCGGCACTTGCACCCTAGCTGTCCCTGAAGACCCCCGGTGCCCACTTCAGCAACACTGCCATTAGTCGTAAGGACTCGGCGCGCAGGAGGAAAACACGTGACCGGACCGCTGGATGATGTCGTCGTCATCGACCTGACCAGGGCACTTGCCGGCCCCCACGCCACGATGCTGCTGGCCGACCTCGGCGCGCGGGTCATCAAGCTGGAGCAGCCCGAGAAGGGGGACGAGTCGCGGCAGTGGGGACCCCCGTTCGCCGCGCTGCCGCCGGCCGCGGCCGGGGCGGACCCGATCGGCACCTATTACCTGTCCTGCAACCGCAACAAGGAGTCGGTGACCTGTGATCTGCGCAGCGACGCGGGCCGCGAGCTGCTGACCCGGCTGGCCGGCCGGGGCGACGTGCTGGTGGAGAACTTCCGGCCCGGCGTGCTGGACCGGCTGGGCTTCAGCGTCGAGCGGCTGCTCGAGCTGAACCCGCGGCTGGTCATCTGCTCCATCACCGGGTTCGGGCACGACGGGCCGGAGGGCGGCCGGCCGGGCTACGACCAGATCGTGCAGGGCGAGGCCGGCCTGATGAGCGTGACCGGGCCGGACCCGGCCCACCCGGTCAAGTCCGGCCTGTCGGTGGCCGACATCATGGCCGGGGCCAATGCCGCGCTGGGCGTGGTTGCCGCGCTGCACGAGCGGGCCCGCACCGGGGCGGGCGGAGTGGTCCGCACCTCGCTGCTGGCCTCGATGATCAGCGCGCACGCCTTCCAGGGCACTCGCTGGACGGTGGCGCGGGAGGTGCCGGCCGCAGCCGGGAACCACCACCCGGCGATCGCCCCCTACGGGACCTACACCTGCCGAGACGGGATGATCCAGGTCGCGGTGGCCAATGATCAGCAATGGCGCCGGTTCGCGCCGATCGTGGGCATTGACCCCGACGAACCCTGTTACAGGAGAAATGAGGACCGGGTCGGACACCGGGCAGAGCTCACGGCGGCGATCGAGGCGGCGCTCTCGGCGGGGGAGCGGGACTACTGGCTGCCGCGGCTGGCCGAGGCGGGGGTGCCGGCCGGGTCCATCCGGCGGATCGACGAGGTTTACGAGTGGGCCCAGACCCGCTCCCAGGGGCTGGTCATCTCGGTCGATCATCCGCTGCTGGGGGAGATCGAGCTGCCGGGGCCGGTGCTGCGGTTTGACGGCCAGCCGCCGCGGGAGCACGCGGCGCCGCCGCTGCTGGGCCAGCACGACGCGGCGGTCCGGGCCTGGCTGGACGAGGAGGACCGGGCCGAGACAGACGGATAGCCGGCTCCCGGGTGGCGCCGGCTATCCGTCCTCTGGGCGAGCTAGTGCTCGAACACCACGATGGTCATCCAGGTCTGGAACCCGACGACGCCGTCAACGCGCAGGTGGGAGCCGCGCTGGAAGGCCAGCACCACCCGCAGTGTCGGGAGCCCGAAGAACCCGGTGACGCGCTGGAACCTGAACCCGTACGCGAACCGCATGCTGTGCTGGACCGCGCGCACGGCCGACCCCGCGCTGCCGCGCCGGACGGTCGTGATCAGCCGGTTCCAGGTCGAGGCGCCGACGATGCCGTCGGGCCGCAGACCGCGGCTGCGCTGGAAGGCGCGCACGGCCGCCGTGGTCGCCCGGCCGTAACGGCCGTCCGCGAACACCCGGAGTCTGCGCTGCTGGAGCAGGTACTGGATGGTGAACACCCGCTCGCCGACGGCGCCCGGCCGCACGGTCGGCCACCTGAGGGCCGTTGAGTAGATGTGGCTCTGCGGTGCCGAGGTAGCCGCGCCGGCTGGAGCGGCGGTCACCAGCGTCGCCGTGGTGGCCACGGCTAGCAGGCCGACTACGCCGGCGGTAATCCGGCGCATGAGTGAACGCATGAATCCTCCTTCTGGCCTCCCGCACGCGCCGATCGCGCATGCTCTGGTCCCCGGGACCGCGTACCTGGCTCGGTTCCCCCCCGGAGCGCACAGTACGGAATGACTGGCAATACTCAGCAAACGTAAATTCGCGCTCCTTTGAGCGTCAAGGCAGCTTCATATCAGGTGCCCTGAATGCCGATTTGATCGGGACGGCTGATGAGATGTTTAAGCAGCGGGGTGTCCGTAATGGCGCAGATCCCGGCCGCTGGCTCGGCTGTGCCTTAGCCAGGCGGGGTTGCCGGGCTCCGTGACTAAGCGGCCCGCTGGCCCACATAGGTGGCGAAGACGACCGTGTTTCCCAGGTAATGACCGGTCCGCGGATCGAACACTCCGCCGCAGGTGACCAGCCGCAACGTGGGCCAGCTGGTGTATCCGTAGACCCGGGCCGTGGGGAACGCGTCCTTCGGGTACAGCGCCACCGAGTAAGCCTCGAATATCGCTGTCCGGCCACTACGCAGGTGGACGTAAATCCTATTTCCCGGTCGCATATCACCCAGGTAGTAAAAGACCGCCGGACCGAACCCTGCCGCGTCGACATGGCCCACTATGACCGATGCGCCCCGCGACCCGGGGGCGGGCCCGTGGTCGAACCATCCGGTCACGAACGGGGTCCGCAGCGAGGGCACGGCCACGGTCCGGCTCCGCCCGAACCCGAGCGGGACAACCCGGGCCCGGACCTTGATCGCCGGGATATCCAGGCTGACCGGGGCGGACCGGGGCAGGCGGTGGCGGACCTGTTCCGAGCTGAGCTGGGGCGGGTCCGGCCGGGCGGCCCAGGCGGGCGGAACGGGCGGCGGGGACCAGCGCAGCGTGTCGTGACCGCTGACCGCGATCACGACCCCGGCCGCGATCAGCAGCAGGGCCGACACGTTGAGCCAGGAGATGCCGCGCCGGCGGGCGTAGACCCGCATCGTTTCCCCCGCACCGCCAGCGACCCGTCGCTGGTGTGATTACCCCAGCGCCGCCCGGGCTAAGCCCGGGCGGAGGCGGGCCGGCCGGGCCGGCCTAGCGGTGCAGCAGTGGCTCGCCCAGCCCGGCCAGCGGGTCCCGCGGGCGGGCCGGGATCGGCTCGCGGGCGGTCTGCCCGGGCACCAGAACCCCGGTGCGGACGGCGTCCGCGGCCAGCACGCCGAACAGGTAGAAGCAGGCCGACTCCTCGTCGGAGAACACCCGGACCTCGTGCCGCGAGCCGCCCGCCGAGGTGAAGACCTCGAACCCGTCGGCCGTCTCCAGCAGGCACATGGCCCCGTCGACCTCCTCACCCACGGAGTAGGCGCTGGCCGGGATCGCGGCCAGGCTGGCCAGCTCGCCGAAGATGCGCTCGGTGGCCATCCGCCGCTTGGCCGACCGGCGGCGGGATCGGGGCGACTCGGCGGCGGCGGCCTTGTCGGCGCTGCTCAGCCGGGCCGGGCCG
>JBOHCO010001216.1:0-4576 GCA_050698895.1 Streptosporangiaceae bacterium | reverse complement strand
CCGTCCGGGTGGTGCGCGAGAGCGGGCTGCCCAACCGGACCGACGCGATGTTCACGACCGTCGAGGGTGACTGGGATGAGGTCATGGGCGTGGTGAAGCGCGCCGTGGACGCGGTGGCAGCCCGGGCACCGCGGGTGAGCGTGACGCTGAAGGCGGACATCCGCCCCGGCGTGACCGGTGCGCTCCAGGCGAAGATGGCGGCGCTGGAGAGTTACCTGGACGCCTGACCCCGGCCGGCAGCAGGCACTGGGTCACGCGGGGTCCTCGGCGGCCGGGACGGCGGCCAGCAGGCCGGCCAGCCCGGCCTCATCCAGCAGGTCGGCCGGGCGGACGGTGAGGTCGGCGGCGACGTAGTAGAAGGCCGCCCGCACGCTGGCCGCGGGCACCCGGGCCAGCCCGGCCCAGGCCACCCGGTAGGCGGCGAGCTGCACGGCGACCGCCGCCCGCTCGGAGTCGGAGGACGGCGGCCGGCCGGTCTTCCAGTCCACGACGTCGAAGGTGCCGTCACCGCTGTCGGCGAACACGGCGTCGATGCGGCCCCGGATGAGCCGGTCGCCGACCAGGGTCTCGAACGGCACCTCGACCTCGGCGGGCTGCCGGCTGGCCCACTCGCTGGCCTCGAACCGCTCCTTGAGGCTGGCCAGCCCGGCGTCGGGCCCGGACCCGTCCAGGTCGTCGGCGGCGCCGGGCAGCTCGTCGGCGTCGATGAGCTGCGGCTGGCCGAACCGCTCTTCGAGCCAGCGGTGGAAGTCGGTGCCGCGCAGCGCGTGCGGGGCGGGCGGGCGCGGCATGGGGCGGCGCACCTGGCGGGCCAGCTCGGCGGGGTCCCTGGCCATGGTGACCAGGGCCGAGACGGCGAGCTGGCGGGGCAGGGCGACCTGGGCGTGGCCAGCGCCGCGTCGGCGGGCGCGCTCGGCCAGCAGCAGATCGGTCTCGCGGTCCCAGGCGTCCAGCCGCTCCTGGTGCGGGCCGCCGGCCGCCGGAGCGGGTCCGGCAGCGGGCCCGGCAGCGGGCGGGCGGGGACGGCGCTCCAGCTCGGCGATGGCCTGGTCGACTAGCTCGGCGGCGGCGCGGACGGCCTCCGCGCGGGCGGTGATCTCCTGCTCGGCGGGCCACGGCGCGGTGGCGGGCTCGGCCAGCGCGGGGTTGGTGGCGTCGGGCTGGGGCTCCGCGGCCCAGACCGCGACGACGCCCTCGCCGGCCTGGCAGACGCCGCGGACCTCGTCCAGGAACGCGGACGGCCCGAGCCGGGACACGCCCTCGCCCCACCAGTAGCCGGCGCAGGCGAGCCAGAACGCGGCCCGGGTGGCGGCGACGTAGGCGAGGCGGCGTTCCTCGGCCAGCTCGCGGCCCGCGCAGGCCTCGCCGAACATGGACAGGTCGCTGGCGGCCAGCCCGGCCAGCGCGGGGAGGTCGGCGGCGTCGCCGCGCAGGCTGAACGGCATCAGCCGCGGGTTCTCGGTCCACCGGGTGGTCACCCTGGGCCGGGCCGGGAACACGTGGGACTGGGCGCCGCCGGACAGGCCGGGCACGATCACGGCCGGCCATTGCAGGCCCTTGGACGCGTGCACGGTGGCCAGCTTGACCGAGTCGGTCTCCCCGACCCGGCCGCCCTCCAGTCCGAACTCCTCCTCCTCGGCGGCGCTCAGGTAGGCCAGGAACGCGCCGAGGGTGGACTCTTCCTGCTCGCCGGCGAAGGCGGCCGCGGCGTCGGTGAACGCGTCGAGGTCGGCCCGGGCGGCGGCGGGATCGGCGCCGGGCCGGGAGGCGACCTCGATGTCGAGGCCGAGCGTCCGCTCGACTTCGGTCACCAGGTCGGGCAGCGGCCGGCCCACGTGGGCGCGCAGGGCCCGCAACTCGGTGGCCAGGGCCGACAAGCGCGCGTGGCCGGCGGGTGAGTAGGCGGCCGGGCCGTCCAGGTCGTCGAGCGCCTCGACCAGGCTGCCGGCGTCCCTGGTCAGATCGGTGACCGCCCGTTCCATCAGGTCGTCGGTGCGCTGGCCGGGCTCGCCGCGGCTCGCCTGATCCGGCCCGGCCCGTTCCTGACCGGCCCGTTCCTGACCGGCCCCGGAGCCGGCTACCTCCCTGGCCAGCCGCCGGGCCCGGCGGCCCAGGGCGACCAGGTCGGCGGGGCCGATCCGCCAGCGGGGCGAGGTCAGCAGCCGGGCCAGGGCGTCGGCGGCGGTCGGGTCGTGCAGCACCCGCAGCGTGGCCACGATGTCGGCGACCTCGGGCACGGTGAGCAGGCCGCCGAGCCCGACCACCTCCACCGGGATGCCGCGCGCCTCGAGGGCCGCGCGCAGCGCCGGGAACTGGGCTCGCTTGCGGCACAGCACCGCGACGTCGGACGGGCGGACCGGGTCCGGGCGGCCATCGGGCCACGGCTGGCCGTCCGGGGCCAGGCCGGGCTCCAGCTTGAGCAGCCCGGCGACCTGCTCGGCCACCCAGTCGGCCTCTTCGAGGGCCGAGTCGAGCAGGGCGCAGACCACCTGGCCCCGGCCTTCCCGGCCGGGCGGGGCGGCCAGCAGCGGCACGTCGGGGGCCGAGGCGCGCAGCTCGGCCTGGATGGCGCCGGCCGCGGCCAGCACCCGGCCAGTGTTGCGGAAGCTGGTGGACAGGACCAGAACCGGCGCCGGCTGAGCCTCGGTCTCGGGGAAGTCGGCCCGGAACCGGCGCAGGTTCCCGGCGCTGGCCCCGCGCCACCCGTAGATCGACTGGCACGGGTCGCCGACGGCGGTGACCGGGTGGCCGCCGCTGAACAGGGCGCGCAGCAGCACCAGCTGGGCATGGCTGGTGTCCTGGTACTCGTCGAGCAGCACGACCTGGTAGCGGCCCCGCTCGGCGGCACCCACCTCGGGATGGCGGGCCGCGATGCGGGCGGCGATCGCCATCTGGTCGCCGTAGTCGATGACCTCGCGGGCGGTCTTGGCCCGGTGAAAGGCGGCCACCAGCGGCAGCAACTGCTCGCGGGTCCGCTGGCTGGCGATCACCTTCCGGGTCAGCGCGGGCACCCGGCCGGGCAGGCCGGCCAGGCACTGGTCCAGCCAGCGGCCCAGCCCCAGCACGTCCTCGGCGGTGCGCAGGTGCTCGGCCAGCTCTCCGGCCAGGTCGATAACGGCCGCGGTCACGGTGGCCGGGGACCAGTTCACGGCGTCCATCGGCCCGTCGTAGGCAGCCACCACCCGCGCGGCGATCTGCCAGGACACGGCCGGGGTGACCAGCCGCAGTGACGGCTCCAGGCCGTCGCGCAGGGCGTGGTCGGTGACCAGGCGGCCAGCGTAGGCGTGGTAGGTGGACACGGTCGGCTCGCCGGGCAGCTCATCGTCGCCGGAGACGGCCAGCCCGGCGCGGTGCAGCCCGTCCAGGCGGGCCCGCACCCGGTCGCCCAGCTCGGCGGCGGCCTTCCTGGTGAACGTGAGGCCGAGCACCCGCTCGGGCCGGACCAGCCGGTTGGCCACCAGCCAGACCAGGCGGTTGGCCATGGTCTCGCTCTTGCCAGAACCGGCCCCGGCGATCACCGCCATCGGGCCCAGCGGCGCGCCGATCACGGCGGCCTGCTCGGAGGTCGGCTCGGCCGCGCCCAGCAGCCGGGCCAGCTGGGCCGGGCTGTAGCGGGGTCCCGCCTTGCCGCCGGCAGGCGCCGCGGCGGGGATAGGGGGGTCGCCCCCCCTGGCCAGCCCGGTCACGGGGTCACCTGCGCGCCGCGCTCGTGCACCGGGCAGCAGGCGGCCACCGGGCACACCCGGCAGCCGGGGTTGACGCTGGCCTTGAACACCGGCCCGGTCATCCCGGCCGCGACCGTGTCGACCAGCTCGCGGGCCCAGCCCGGCTCGGGGTCGCTGGACAGGCTGCGCTGGGGCTGCACCCGCACGCTGGCGGCCAGGCCGGCCTTGCCGACCTGGACCAGCTCAGCCCCGCCGGGCTCGGTCAGGCCGAGCTCCTCGAACGCGCCCAGCATCACCGCGAGCTGGTAGACGCCGAGCTGCGGGTTGCGGTCCAGGTCCGCGTCGGCCGGCCGGGAGCTGCCGGTCTTGATGTCGACCACGATCGCCGTGCCGTCGGCGTCGCGCTCCAGCCGGTCGACCTGCCCGGTGATGGTCACCTGGCCGGCCCGGACGGCCAGCTCCTGCTCCACGGCGACCAGCTCCCGCGGGTTGTCCCGGTGCCAGGCCAGGAACTTGTGCACCATCCGCTCGGCCAGGTCACGCTGCTTGGCGCTGTACCAGGCACTGCCGAAGTCCAGGTGCTGCCACATCTCGTCCATGCGCTTGGCGATGTCGCCGTCCTCGGCCCCCTCGGCGGCCAGCGCGGCGGCGGCGTGAATCACGATGCCGAAGTCGCGGGCCACGGCGGGCGAGCCGACGCCGACGGCGGCCTCGAGCAGCCAGCGCAGGCCGCACTTGGTGAAGGTCTCCACCCGCGAGGGCGACAGCCGGATCTCGCCCGCGATGGCCGGGTCGGCGCTGCTCAGCTCGGTCATGGCGTACCAGTGCCGGGGGGCGGCGCCGGGCACGCCCGCCGCCGCCAGCCGGGCCAGGTGGGCCGCGGCCGCCCGGCGGACCGGTCCGGGCAGCGC
>JBOHCO010001215.1:0-3731 GCA_050698895.1 Streptosporangiaceae bacterium | reverse complement strand
GTGGTGGATGAGGCGACCGCGCGGCGGCGGGCGCTGCTGGCCGAGATCCTCGGCCGCCTCATCCCGGCCCGGCAGGCGGCGGTGGCCGACGCGCTGCAGGCGTTCGCGGTGGCGGCCGGGGAGCTGTCCGACAGCCAGTGGCCCGACAGCCAGTGGCCCGACAGCCGGTGGCCCGACAGCCGGTGGCCTGACAACCAGTGGCCCGACAGCCAGGGCGTGACGGCCGGTAGCGCGCCGGGCCGGGACGGATCGCGGCGTTCCGCCGGCCCGGCCCGCCTGGCCTCGGCTGGCTCGGCGGGCGACAGCCGGGAGGAAGGAACACGCGTGGCACGCATTAAGGGACGGGCATGACGGCACTGGCCGCCGGCGGCCAGGCGCGGGCGCGGCTCACGGGCCGGGCTGCTGGTCGTCGCGCCGCTGCAGGCCGGGTCCGGGCTTGGTGTGGCGGTGTTCCGGTATGCCCGTGAGGCCAGCCCCGGCCGCTGACGCGAGTGCGCGGTGCCCTCGGCAGCCGCGTCCCGGCCACAGGAAAGGCGCGTGATTGCCCCATGACCGCACCTCACCCGGCGCACGATCCGGGTCGGCTGATCGTCCGGGCGCGGGCCCTGGCCGCCCCGGCGCGCCCGTGGCTGGCGCTAGTCGCGGTCATCGTGGTCGCCGTCCTGCTGGTTCCGCCTGCCGCAGGCTACGCACGGCAGTACGCCTGGTTCCAGGCGGTTCAGTTCGCCGTGTTCGCGGTCGCCGCGCCCGCGCTGCTGGTGCTCGGCATACCCAGCCGGTTCCGCCCGCGGACCGCCCTGACCGACTGGCCGCCGGCCAGGCGCGCCATCGCCCGGCTGGCCGTGTTCATCGTGCTGGTCATCGCCTGGCGGCTCCCGGGCGCCCTGGATGCCCTGGCCACCAGGCCGGTCCTGGCCCTGGCCGAGATGGCGACCCTGTTCACCGCGGGTGCCGGAGTGTGGCTGGAGCTCACCGATCGCGCCGCCGGGATCCCGCGGCTGACCCGCCCCGGACGCGCGGCGGTGGCTGCGCTGTCCATGTGGACGATCTGGATCATGGCCTACATCACCGGCATGTCCCGCTCCACGTGGGCCGGCGGATACGGCCACCCGGCCGCGCGGGCCATCAGCATCGCCGCCGACCAGCAGATCGCCGTGGCCATCCTGTGGGCGGTGCCGGCCGTCTGCTTCGTTCCGGTCATCTACGGACTGCTGATCACCTGGCTGGGCGAGCGCGACGACCCGGACCGGGAACTGCGCGAGGCCAGCGCCAGCCGCACCCGCCCGGTCGGCCTGCCCCGCCCTCCGCGGGGCTGGCGCTCCCCCTGACCCACGCCCCGCGGCCGCGGTCGCTGGGTGCCGGAGGGCACGGCAAGCTCACGGTGCTGTCGGATGACGGATATCCCTGGCAGATTCAGGGCCGGGCTGCCGCCGGCATCCTGCTTCGCAGCGGCGCATCACTGCGCGGAGTCGGCGGATCACGCCGGTTGCCCAGCGGTCGTGCCAGTCGGCGGCGTTCCTTGGTGCTGGGTGCGGGGCAAGCTCGGCGAGCTTTGCGTATTCCATGAGATGAACGCTTCCGCTGCTGTGGGAGCAGGAGGCCGCGAGTTCGAATCTCGCCATCCCGACCAGTTCGGTGCACCACTCCGCTGCGCGCTCCCGGAGGATCAAGGTTACTTAGATCCGAGAACGCAACACTGCGCCTGTCTTGAGCGGACTGTCAGAGTCGAGCGCTATCGTCACTTCGAGGCGCCAGTGCCCAGCTCGACGCTGGGGACGTGTTGGGGGCTGCGCGCCGATGACATGGCCATTCACCGCTCCCCCCACACTGCGTGACGCCGCCCGACCCTCGGGTGGCTCCACCGGACGCACCGGCCCGGCGGAGCCGGCTGGCCAGCCTGGCGAGGACCATCGGATGGCGGGATTCCTCCGTAAGGCCGGTCGCTGGATCGTAACGGGAGCAGTGGTGGATAGCATCAGAGTTGCCCCGTGCTGGCCGTTCCCCCCCATGGCTGGCACGGGGCCCTAAGTCCAGGGCGGTCACCCGCCTGGGCATGGTTGCGCTAACAACGGCCCGGGCCGACCGACCCGCAGCCGCGGGCTCGCCAAACTCGGTCGTGGCCTGCTTAAATGCTGATCAGGTGCTGGCCGGGCGTCTGGAACGCCAAAGGGGGGCCAGCCAGCACTCGGTCGGCTGGCGTCCAGAGGAGTGGCGCTGTCCGGCCTTCCCGGCCCCTAGCCAGGTTCCAGCGGCGCCCCTAGCCAGGTTCCAGCGGCGCCATGCCGTCTAGCCGGGTACGGCGTCCGGACTGGGAACCCCGGCGAGACTGGCGACCGGCAACTCCGGCCAGCCGCTAACTCCCGCGAGACCAGCGCCCGAAGCAAGCCAACGTAAGGCGGGGCCCGGCACGTCCGCCACGTTCGTGGTAAGGCGGGGCCCGGCACGTCCGCCACGTTCGTGCCGGGCCCCGGGGGCTGAGCCAGCGTCACCGCGAAGACGTGGCCGCCCAGGGACAACGGGCCAGCCCGGGGATGGACACGCCGTGGGATAGCCGGCGTGCGGGCTAGCTCGGCCCGCGGCCAACTACCCGAGGGTGATCCGATTACACCTAAGCGGGCAAATTCCGGCCCGCCCATGGGCGAGCCCGGCATCCCCCGCGCGTTTCCGGCCCGCCCATGGGCGAGCCCGGCATCCCCGCGCGCGGTGCGGAGCATACCGGGCCCTGATAGCTGGGCCAGGGAACTGGGGGCGGGCCCGACCTATGCGTTTCAGCTACCCCGTGGCCGAGCCTTACACGTGGGCCGCGAAGCAGCCGTCCTGATGCCGCGCCGGGTCCGCTCCGCGCGCCCCGGCCCGGGCCAGGAATGGCGCGCCATAATGGCTCGGGCGAGCCGCGATGGGTCCGGTTACCCTGCGCGGCCAGCCAAATCTTGCCTGTTATCCGAAAGTCTGCGTTTAAAGTCAAACACGCAGGTAACCTCCCAAGTGCCCGCGCCAGGCCGATCCCCCCGCCCAGGCCTGGCGCGGTGCTTAATCTTGCCCGCGCTCGCCGTCATCCTCCCGGCCGCTGGGGGCGCGGAACGCCGCGACCAGCCGCGCGACCAGCGTCGCCAGGAAGATCTGACCGGTGAGCGCTTCCAGCACCGCGATGGCGCGGCCGCCGGAGTCGGACGCGGTGAAGTCACCGTAGCCCAGTGTGGTCAGCGTGGTGAAGCTGAAGTACTGGAACGTCTGAGAGGTGCCCTGTCGGCCATCCGCGAAGAATTGCCGGCCGTGGAGCTGATAGTCGGCGGCATAGAACGCCGCGAACATCAGGCCGATCATGAGATACGAGCTGACTGCGGCGAAGATGCTCTGAATAGTCACAGTGGAGAAGCCCAGAATGCGCCGCACGATGACCACGATGGTGGTCAGCAGCAGCAGGCCGGTCCAGATGCTGGCCGCGGCGATGGCCCCGTCGTTCGGGCGCGCGATGGACAGGCCCAGCGCCGCGGCCGAGCCCGCCAGGCCGACCAGCCCGATGAGCCGCGCCCGCCGCTGCGGCAGCCCGGATGAGCGCAGGGCCAGGAACCCGGTCGCGACGAACACCGCCAGCTGGGCCCCGCCGATCCAGGTGCTGCTGGTGAATGCCGACAGCAGGTAGGTCGCGATCAGCAGGAAGAGCAGCAGACCGTACCGCCCCGGGGTCTGCCGGAGCGGCCGCCAGCGGCCGGGGCGGCCATCGCCTCGCG
>JBOHCO010001214.1:0-1193 GCA_050698895.1 Streptosporangiaceae bacterium | reverse complement strand
CCGCCAGCCCGGCGGGGGCGGCGGAGCGGTGTTGACTGGCTTATCACCTGGCGGCGGCGACGCCGGCTGTTTGCTCATACCTCTGCATACGCTACCCGGCCAGAAAATATGCCGCCCGCGACGTCCTGCTCACGGGGGCCGGTCTACGCCCTTAGCGGACAGGGCCAGGATTCGACCTGATTTGCGGCCCGGCTAGCCTGGGCTGTCGGACCGGCAGACCACGACGGCGAGGAGCTTATGCCGTTCACGATCATCGTCAACGACGTCCCGCGCGAGGTGCAGGATGACGACAGCACGCTGCTGTCGGCGCTGCGGGACCAGCTCGGCATCACCGGGCCGAAGTTCGGCTGCGGCGAGGGCGAGTGCCGGGCCTGCACGGTGCTGATCGGCCGCCGGGCCGTCCCGGCCTGCCAGACGCCGGCCCGTGAGGCGGCCGGGCAGCGGGTCACCACGGTGGAGGGACTGGCCGAGGACGGCTACCTGCACCCGGTCCAGCAGGCCTGGCTGGAATGCGGCGCGATGCAGTGCGGCTACTGCACGCCGGGCTGGCTGACGGCCACGGCGGCGCTGCTGGCCCGGGTCCCGCACCCCAGCGACGACCGGATCGCGGCCGAGCTGACCAACGTCTGCCGGTGCTGCACCTACCCGCGGATCCAGCGGGCGGTGCACCGCGCGGCGGAGCTCATGGAGGACCCGGAGCAGTGGCTCCCGGCGCCCGGCGGAGATGGAACACCGGGACCGGCCGCGGACCCCCTTGTTATGGATCGCCCGTGGGATCTGGCTCGGGAGCGGCCTGAGTCATTCGCGGCGGCCATGGCGGATGGCCTCCTGGCCGTGGTGACCAGCGACGGCGTGGCCGAGGCGGGCCGGCCGGCCACCGGGCCCAGCGACGCCTGGGTGCACGTGGGCGCGAGCGGCGCGGTCACCGCGTTCACGGGCAAGGTGGAGTGCGGCCAGGGCACGCGGACGGCGCTGGCCCTGCTGGTCGCCGAGGAGCTGACGGTGCCGGTGGGCTCGGTCACCATCGCCATGGGCGACACCAGCACGTCGCCGTTTGACCTGGGCACCTTCGGCAGCCGGGCGATGCCCTACGCGACGCCGCCGCTGCGGGCCGCGGCCGCGGGCGCGCGCCGGCTGCTGATGGAGGCGGCGGCGGACCGGTTCGGGCTCACCCCGGAGCGGCTGACCTCGGC
>JBOHCO010001213.1:0-1061 GCA_050698895.1 Streptosporangiaceae bacterium | reverse complement strand
ACCGGAACCAGCACCGGGACCGGGGCCGGGACCCGGACCGGGACCAGCGCCGGGACCGGGGCCGCGGGTCCGGCCGCGGGCTGCGTGCACGCCGGATCCTGCCGCGAGGTGGTGCTGACCGCGGTCGGCTCGACGGCGCCGGCCGCCCGGCTCATCGTGATGAACGGGACGGCGTGGCTGGTGCCCTCCGGCCTGCCCGCGGACAACCCGGCCCGGCAGGTTTACGTGCTCTGGCAGATCACCGCCGGGCATGTTCCGCTGGCGCTGGGGTCGTTCGATGTCGCCCGGCACGGGGACCAGCCCATCCGGATCGGGGCGCTGGCCGTGCCGCTGCCCGGCACCCGGGCGTTCGCGGTCAGCCGGGAGCGCGGCCGGACCATCCCGGCCACCCCGTCCCGCCCCGTGGCCCTGGGCCAGGTCGCCTCCTGAGCCAGGTGAACCAATCCGCCCCGGGCTGCGAACACTTCCGGATGCACTTCACCCCGATCCGAAAGTGGGACACCAATGCAGAGCAAGATAATGGTCCGCGGCGGCGTCGGCCTGGCCGCGCTGGCCCTGGCCGCCACCGCCTGCGGCAGCTCCGGCGCCGCGGCCAGCGGGGGCGGCTCGCACTCGTCCTCGCCGGGCTCCAGCATGTCGTCCATGCCCTCGCCCAGCGGGTCGGCCGGCGCGACGACGACCACGGCGGCGGCCGAGCTGTACGCCGGGCTGGACCAGCTGCTGGTCGAGCATGTCGACCTGACCGCCAACGTCGTGCAGACGGCGATCACCAGGGGCCCGTCATCGCCGCAGACCAAGGCGGCGCTGGCCGCCCTGGACCAGAACACCCAGGGCCTGGGCCGGGCCATCGGCAGTGTGTACGGCTCGGCGGCGCAGGCGCAGTTCCTGAAGCTGTGGCGGGCGCACATCGGCTACTTCGTGGACTACACGCTGGGCGTGGCGACGGGCAATCACGCGAAGGTGGCGACGGCGAAGAAGGACCTGGCCGGGTACATCAGCCAGTTCAGCGTGTTCATCGCCGGGGCGACCAAGCTGCCGCGATCGGCGGTCGCGGCGGACCT
>JBOHCO010001212.1:0-3157 GCA_050698895.1 Streptosporangiaceae bacterium | reverse complement strand
CCCCCGGCCGGGCCTCGTCCACAGCGGCGGCCCGGATGACGTTCCGCTGGCCTGCGGCCGGGCCGGAGAAGACTCCGGCGGCCAGGGCCGCGCCCAGGGCCAGGGCCGCCCCGGCGGCGCCGGCGGCACGCGAGATCTTCGGCACGTTCGGGTCTCCCCTCCTGCGGCGGGATCTGGGACGGACCGGGCGAGGTAAGCCCGAGCCCGGATCAGGTTTAGCAGGACTGGCCGGGCGTCCGCAGGAGAGCGGGCCGGGAAAAACCCGCCCAAAACGTAAGAGCCCCCGGGCGTCTCCCGCGACCAGCGGCCCGAAGGCACGCTCATCGAGGGGACCGGCTGGACAAGGCCGGTCAGCCCGGGGGTCCGGTGTCTGTCGTGGATTAGCCGACCGCCGCCGTGGTGACGACGCCCAGAGTTCGATCATCTCCCGATGGCGATCCCGGGGAAAGGCCGGTTAAGCACACTCCCGCACCAGCCCGCATAGCGAGCAAGCCCAGGTGGTGTGCCCACGCAGGCGGCGGCTAGCTGACAGCCACCTCGCGAGTCCAACATCTATGCATAAAGTTTGGACCACCTCCTTTCCCGCGTTGATCAGAAAGCTACGTCACGGCGGGGCCGGGAGGCAAGCGGGATTTCGGCGGGTGTGCCGCCGGCCGGATCTCACTACACTTGAGGCATGTCGCAGACGTGGGATGACACGCTGCGGGCGAGCGGGTACCGCGTGACACCCCAGCGGCAGCTAGTCCTCGAGGCCGTCACCCGGCTGGAGCACGCCACCCCCGAGGAGATCTTCACCGACGTGCGGCACACCGCGCGCGGGGTCAACGTCTCAACGGTGTACCGGACGCTGGAGCTGCTCGAGCAGATCGGCCTGGTCACGCACACCCATCTCGGGCACGGCGCGCCGCGCTACCACCTGGCCGCCGAGGCCAAGCACGTGCACCTGGTCTGCCAGCAGTGCGAGCAGGTCACCCAGGTCGAGCCGGCCGCGGTCGGCTCGCTGGTCGCCGCGCTGAACGAGCAGCTGGGCTTCGAGACCGACGTGGGGCACCTGACGGTGTTCGGCCGGTGCGCCAACTGCCGGGACCTGGACGCGCATACCCCCAAGACCACCGCATAGCCTGGGGTCATGGACAGCCCTCTTCTGGCCGAGCCTGGCGCCGTCCCCGCGCAGGGAGCCGACGCCGGGGTGGCCGCGTACTACACCGACCCGCTGGCCGAGCAGCGCGCGATCGCTTCCTCCTGGGGCGTGGTGGACGCCTCGCGCCGGGATGTGATCAGGATCGCCGGCCCGGACCGGCTGTCCTGGCTGCACAGCCTGACCACCCAGCACGTCGAGCAGCTCGCCCCCGGCGGCAGCGCCGAGGCGCTGATCCTGAACCCGCAGGGTCACGTGGAGCACTTCCTGAGCCTGGCCGACGACGGCGAGGCGACCTGGATCCACGTGGAACCGGGCACCGGGCCCGCGCTGCTGGAGTTCCTCACCTCGATGCGGTTCATGCTGCGGGTCGAGCCCGAGGATGTGTCCGCCGAGTACGCGGTGCTCGCCCTGCTGGGGCCGGCGGCGAGCGGTGACCGGGTTGACACGGCGGTGGCCCGGATGACCACCTTGTTTGAGATCAATGTGGTTATCCCGCGCGAGCACCTGGCGGATCAGGTCGCGAGGCTGCGCGCGGCGGGGGCCACGCTGGCCGGCACCTGGGCCCACGAGGCGCTGCGGATCGCGGCCCGCCAGCCTCGGCTGGGGCTGGACACCGATCACCGGACGATCCCCCACGAGATGGGCTGGATCGACACGGCCGTGCACCTGACCAAGGGCTGCTACCGCGGCCAGGAGACGGTGGCCCGGGTGCACAACCTGGGGCACCCGCCGCGGCGGGTGGTGCTGCTGCACCTGGACGGCAGCGAGGACCGGCTGCCCGCGCACGGGGACCCGGTGACGCTGGACGGGGCCGAGGTCGGGTTCACCGGCTCGGCGGCGCGGCACTACGAGCTCGGGCCGATCGGGCTGGCGCTGGTCAAGCGGACGGTGCCGGTGGACGCCACGCTCCAGGCGGGCGGCGTCCCGGCCGCGCAGGAAGTCATCGTGCCCCCGGACGCGGGCGCGAACGTGCAGGTCAGCCTGCGGCGACCACGCGGTGATCTCATCGGTCGCGGCCGCTAGTAGCCTCGGCCAGGACCAAGGACGTTCCCCCGGAGGTAAACCGTAGTGCTGCGCCGAGCGCTGCTGGCCGCGTCAGCCAGCACGAGAATGCGTGAGCTGATCACCACCATGCCGGTCACCCGCGACGTGGTGGCCAGGTTCGTGGCCGGGGACACGGCCGAGCAGGCCATGGGCGTCATCGAGCGGCTGCTCGCCGACGGCCTGCTGGCCTCGATCGACTACCTGGGCGAGGACACCACCGACCGGCAGCAGGCCACGGCGGTCACTGACGAGTACGTGCGGCTGCTGGCCCGGCTGGGTCAGTCCCAGCTGGCCGCGGGCGGCCGGGCCGAGGTGTCGGTGAAGCCGACGGCGGTCGGGCTGGGCCTGGCCGAGCACGGCGAGAAGACCGCGCTGGAGAACATCAACCGGATCGCGGTGGCGGCCCGCAACGCGGGCACGACGGTGACGCTGGACATGGAGGATCACACCCGCATCGACGCCACGCTGCGGCTGGTCGCCGAGCTGCGGGCGGACTTCCCCGACCTGGGCTGCGTGATCCAGTCTTACCTGCGGCGGAGCCCGGCCGACTGCCTGGCGCTGGCCACGACGGGCTCGCGGGTCCGGCTGTGCAAGGGCGCCTACCGGGCCCCGGACGGCATCGCGCTGCCGGGCCGGCATGACGTGGACGTCTGCTACGCCCGCTGCCTGCGGATCCTGATGGAGGGCCAGGGCTACCCGATGCTGGCCACCCACGACCCGCGGCTGATCCAGCTGACCGGGATCAAGGCGGACATGGTCGAGCGGGACAAGTCGGCCTTCGAGTACCAGATGCTGTACGGCATCCGGCCCGCCGAGCAGCGGCGGCTGGCCGACACCGGAGCGCAGGTCCGGGTCTACGTCCCCTACGGCGTGGACTGGTACGGCTACCTGATCCGGCGGCTGGCCGAGCGGCCGGAGAACCTGGCGTTCTTCCTGCGCGGCCTGGCCTCGCGGCACTGAGCCGTTCGGCAC
>JBOHCO010001211.1:0-1810 GCA_050698895.1 Streptosporangiaceae bacterium | reverse complement strand
CAGCCGGCGCGGCTCCGGCCCGCGCGGGCCGGCCGGCCGGCGCGTGGCTGGCCGTCAGGTGCGCGGTCCCGGCCGCGACCACCCCGGCCAGCAGCAGCGGAACCCCCAGTATCTGGACCGATCTCGTGACAAGCGGAGGCGCGGCCACCAGCTGCCACCTCCCCCCGTGAAAACACCCGTGAAAACAATGGCGCCCAGCTCATTGCGGGTGATCCGCACGGGCGCAGCCTGATTCTGACAGTCCACGCGCTTCGGGACCAGTGGACACGCCTCGCGCATTACCGCGATGAGCGTTTAATCGTGTGGTCCTGGTATCTGGAATGGAGCAGGAATGACCCGCACCGGTGCGCCCGCCGTCAACTGGGCCGGCAATGTCACCTTTCGCGCCGCGCGCGTGCACCACCCCGCGTCGGTGGCCGAGCTGGGCCGGCTCGTGGCCGGCGCCCGCCGGGTGCGAGCGCTGGGCACCGGGCACTCGTTCAGCCGCGTCGCCGACACCACCGGCGACCTGGTGTGCCTGGACCGGCTGCCGCGCACGGTCGAGATCGATCCGGCGGCCCGGGCGGTGACCCTGGCCGCCGGGATCAGCTACGCGGAGCTGGCCAGCCGGCTGCACCGGGCCGGCTTCGCGCTGGCCAGCCTGGCCTCGCTGCCGCACATCTCGGGGGCCGGGTCGGTGGCCACCGGGACCCACGGCTCCGGGGACACCCGGCGCTGCCTGTCGGCTGCGGTCCGCGGGCTCCAGCTCACCACCCCGGACGGCGGCCTGACCGAGCTGCGCCGCGGCGACCGCGGGTTCGACGGCGCGGTGGTCGCCCTGGGCGCGCTCGGCGTGGTGACCCGGCTGACCCTGGACATCGAGCCCGCGTTCGAGCTGAGCCAGCACGTCTACCTGGACGTGGGCCTCGACGAGGTGGCCGGCCGGCTGGACGAGGTGTTCGGGGCCGGCTACAGCGTCAGCGCGTTCACCGACTGGCGCAGCGGGGCAGCCGCGGTCTGGGTCAAGCAGCGCCCCGGCCGCCCCGGCACCGGCTGGCGCGGCCGCCACCCCGCGCCGCACCCGGTCCACCCCGTGGCCGGCCGGCCGCCGGAGCACTGCACCGAGCAGCTCGGGGTGCCCGGCCCCTGGCACCAGCGGCTGCCGCATTTCCGGCCCGAGCACCCGGCGGGCGCCGGGCGCGAGCTGCAGTCCGAGCTCTACCTGCCGCGCGGCGCGGCGCCGGAGGCCATCGCCGCGGTGCGTGAGCTGGGCGAGGAGATCGCGCCGGTGCTGCATATCTCGGAGCTGCGCACGGTGGCCGCCGACGAGCTGTGGCTCAGCCCGGCCTGCGGCCGGGACAGCGTCACGTTCCACTTCACCTGGATCAGGGATACCGCGGCGGTGCTGCCCGCGCTGGAGCGGGTCGAGAGCCGGCTGCTGCCGCTGGGCGCCCGGCCGCACTGGGCCAAGCTGACCACGGCGCCGCCGCGGCAGGTCCTGGCGGGCTACCGGCGGGGCGCGGCGTTCGGGCGGCTGATGCGCCGGCTCGACCCGGCCGGCAAGTTCGGCAGCGGGTTCACCGACGCCCTGTTCGGCGGCTAGCCCGCCTGTTCGGCGGCTAGCCCGCCGGCTCAGCGGCTAGCCCGCCGGCTCAGCGGCGGGCGATGCCCCGCCAGACGTGCTTGTACAGCCCGCCCGTCTGGCGGTGCGGGACCTGGACCGAGCCGAGCTGCACCTCCTGCCAGCCCCCGAGGAGCTCGCGCAGGTAGGCCTCGGAGAAGAAGTGCATCGTCTGGCCCGACTCCTCAGCCACGTAATCCGGCTCGAGCT
>JBOHCO010001210.1:0-1415 GCA_050698895.1 Streptosporangiaceae bacterium | reverse complement strand
GGTTCATGCCCAGCGCGACCAGCCGGACCTGCGCCCCGTCGTGCAGGTCCCGCTCCAGCCGCCGCAGGTCCGCCGCGGCCGTGTCCACGACCACCGCCCGGCTCTCGGTCAGCCGCTGCACCCGCCGGGTCAGCTCCCCGTCCGTGGACAGCCCCACGAACCGCCGCACGCCGGGGAAGGCCACGGGCGTCAGGCCCAGCCCGAACCCGACCAACGCCAGCCCCTGCAACAGCGCCAGCGGATTCGAGATGTTCTTGCCGACGCCGCCGCGCGCGTTGAGGGTCACGAGCCCGTCAAAGACGAAGTTCGGATGCGCCTGCGGCTGCGGCTGCGGCACGGGCGGCTGCCCCGGCGTGACGGTGAAGGCCATCGGCGCCCCCGACCGAGCTGTCAGCAGGGTGGCCGCCACCCCGGCTATCCCGACTACGATCAGCCCCAGGATGGCGATCCGGGCCGCCAGCTCAGGCCGCCGCGTTGCTAGCCAGTGGGTGCCCGCCAGCACCGCGATGGTCAGGGCCACCCCGATGGGCCCGCCCCGGAACCAGCACATAGGCCAGACCAGCTCGCCGGCCATCAGCACGACGGGCACGAGCAGGAACGCCCAGAGGTACCTGCGCCGCTCGGGCTCGGCCAGCCGCCCGAACACCAGCCGCCCCAGGTCGGAGTCGTGGTCCACCGTCCGCCACGCCAGCCACCCGCCGAGTACCAGCAGACCGTACGCCAGCGCCAGCACCAGCACGGAGCTCTGCACGGAGTGCATCCCGACCCACAGGAACTGATACATCCCGCCGGCCGACAACCCCCAGCCGCTGGGGTTGTCGATCATCATGAACCCGAACAGGCCCAGCAGGATCAAGGCGGCCGGCACGATCCGCCGCATCGCCCGCGGCCAGACCACGGCCGCCGCCAGCGCGGCCAGGGGCAGTTCCCACCAGAAGTGCCGGTTAAGCGGGACTATGGTCAGCGTGATGGCCAGCGTGACGGCCACCAGGCCGGCTCCCCAGCCGGCATCCGCGAGTCGCCAGCGCTGTGCCATGTCAGCCTCCGCTGTGTGCGCTTGAGTACCTGTGCTCCAGCGTCCCGCAACAGCGCCCGGTGTTGCTATGGGCCAAGGCCGACAGCCGGGTAGGCCTAGCTCTACTGTTGCTGGCCAGCCCGCCAGACGGAGCGGACCTGGGGCACTCCCGGCCGGTAAGCCAGGTAGGCGTGGGAGGGGGCGTCCAGCATGATCAGGTCGGCGCGCGCGCCGACGCCCAGGTGGCCGACGTCCGGGCGGCGGAGTGCCGCTGCGCCGCCGGCCGTCGCGGCCCACACGGCTTCCTCGGTGGTCAGGTGCATCTCCCGCACGGCCAGCGCGATGCAGAAGGGCATGCTCGAGGTGAAGCAGGAGCCGGGATTGCAGTCGGTGGCGATGG
>JBOHCO010001209.1:0-1675 GCA_050698895.1 Streptosporangiaceae bacterium | reverse complement strand
GACTGCCCGGGCAACTGCATCACCACATTTAACAAGGGACACCCAGGGAGGGACTGGCACATGGCAGGCAGAGTAGCGGGCAAGGTCGCCTTCATCACCGGGGCCGGGCGCGGCCAGGGTCGCAGCCACGCCATCCGGCTGGCCGAGGAGGGCGCCGACATCATCGCGGTGGACATCTGCCGCGACTACGACACCGTGGGCTACGGCATGGCCACCGAGGCCGACCTGGCCCAGACGGTCAAGGCCGTCGAGGCCCTGGACCGGCGGATCGTCGCCAAGCCGGCCGACGTACGGGACGCGACGGCGCTCAAGGCCGTGGTGGACGAGGGCGTGGCCGAGCTCGGGCGCCTGGACATCGTCTGCGCCAACGCGGGCATCTGCACCGTGCAGGCCTGGGACGAGGTGACCCCGGCGGTCTGGCAGGACACCCTGGACACCAACCTGACCGGGGTCTGGAACACCATCGTGGCCACCGCCCCGCACCTGATCGCGGCCGGCGGCGGCTCGATCATCTGCACCAGCTCCACCGCGGGCATCAAGGGCCTGCCGTTCCTGGCCCCGTACGTGGCGGCCAAGCACGGCGTGGTCGGCATCGCCCGGACCATGGCCAACGAGCTGGCCCAGCACCTGATCCGGGTCAACACCGTGCACCCCACCGGGGTGAAGACCCCGATGGCCGACGGCCTGGGCGGGCTGGAACCGCTGATCGGGCGCGACCCGAACCTCGGGCCGATCTTCATGAACACGCTCCCGGTGGAGAGCGTCGAGGCGCGGGACATCAGCAACGCCGTGCTGTTCCTGGCCTCCGACGAGGCCAAGTACGTGACCGGGCTCGAGTTCACCGTGGACGCGGGCAACACCATCCGCTGAGCGGGGCGGGGCGGGCGGCTCAGGCGCGTCCGCACTTACCATGACATCGCGCCCGCCGTGAGCGCGATCTTCGCCAGCTGACCCCAGGGAGCCCGTGTGTCCGTCGTCGTGGTCGCCACCATCAGGCCGCTGCCCGAGCACCGCGACGAGGTCATCGCCGCGTTCACCGAGACCATCGCCCAGGTGCACGCCGAGGGCGGCTGCGAGCTGTACGCGCTCCAGCAGGCCGATGACCGGCTGATCATGGTCGAGAAGTGGACCAGCCGGGAGGCGCTGGGCGTGCACAGCCGGGGGCGCGGCGCTGGCCGCGCTCAACCCGAAGCTGGCGGGCAAGGTGGCCGGCCCGTCCGAGGTCATCGTGCTCGATCCGGTGCCCGCCGGCGACCCGGCCAAGGGCCAGCTCTGACCGCGTTGCCCAGGGGGGACACAGTGCTCCCCGGGGACACCCCAGACCCCGATGGCCCTAGCCCCCCCCGCGCCGCCTGCCGGCGACAGGATCGAGCTAGCCGGGCTGACATCGCCGGAGGTGGCCGAGCTGGCCGCGGCCGGCGCGCTGCTGGCCGTTCCGGTGGGCTCGACCGAGCAGCACGGCCCGCACCTGGCGCTGAGCACCGACACCGATCTCGCGGTGGCTTTGTGTGCCCGGCTGGCCCGGGCCCGGTCCGACGTGGTGGTAGCTCCGGCCCTGCACTACGGGTCCAGCGGCGAGCACCAGGATTTCGCCGGGACGCTGTCCATCGGCCAGGCCGCCCTGGAGCTGGTGCTGGTCGAGCTGGGCCGGTCGGCCACGCAGACCTTCCGCCGC
>JBOHCO010001208.1:0-2529 GCA_050698895.1 Streptosporangiaceae bacterium | reverse complement strand
AGGCACGCGCGCCGCGGCCGGCCCCGCCCCCCGCGCCGCCCAAGCGCAGCAGCGCCCGGCCCAGCCGCAGTTCCCCGCATCAGATGGTGGTGACGGCCGGGGCCCTCGCGGGCACGACGATCGACCTCGCTGACTCTCAGATCACCATCGGTCGCGCCGATGACGCCACGCTGGTGCTGTCAGATGACTACGCTTCCACCCGTCATGCCCGGCTCTTTCCGCAGGATGGTCAGTGGCTCGTGGAAGACCTCGGCTCCACTAACGGCACCTATCTCGACCGGCAGAAGGTGACCCGGCCCACCCCGGTGCCGGTCGGCGTGCCCATACGTATTGGCAAAACTGTTCTGGAGCTGCGCAGATGACTCTCGCACTGCACTATGCGCTCCGCTCCGACGTCGGACTGCTCCGTGAAGGAAACGAGGACTCCGCGTACGCGGGGCCTAATCTCCTGGCGATCGCCGATGGCATGGGCGGGCATGCCGCAGGCGAGGTCGCCAGCGCCGTCGCGATCTCCGCGCTGGCCCCCCTCGACCGGCAGAACCTGCACGAGAGCCGCGAGATGCTCCGGGCCCTGGCCGACGCGGTCGCCTCGGCCAACTCGACGCTGCACGAGATGAGCCTGGCCGACCCGTCGACCGAGGGCATGGGCACGACGCTGACCGCGCTGCTGTGGTCGGGGGCCCAGGTGGCGCTCTGCCACATCGGCGACTCCCGTGGCTACATGCTGCGCGACGGCGACTTCTACCAGATCACCAGGGATCACACCCTGGTGCAGTCGCTGGTCGACGAGGGGCGGCTGACCCCGGAGGCGGCCGCCACCCACCCGCAGCGGTCGCTGGTCGTGCGCGCGCTGCAGTCCAGCACGGACGCCGAGCCCGACTTGCAGATGCGCGAGGCCATGCTGGGCGACCGGTACCTGCTGTGCTCGGACGGGCTGTCCGACGTGGTCACCGAGCAGACCCTGCACAAGACGCTGATCAGCTACCCAGACCCGAAGGTGGCCGTCGAGCAGCTGATCAACCTGGCCCTGCGGGCTGGCGGCCCGGACAATATCACCTGCATCGTCGCCGACGTGGTGGACACCGTGACTGGCCCGGTCGGGCCCAGCGACGCCGTGGTGCTGGCCGGGGCGGCCGCCGCGGGCGACGGACGGCCGCGGCCGCTGAGCGACAGCCCGGCCGGGCGCGCCCACCTGCTCACCCAGGACCCGCAGCGGACCGGCGTCCACCAGGCCAGCCTCGGGCACACCAGCGTCGGGCAGGTCCGGCCGGTGCGCCCAGCCGGGGCGCCGCCGCCGAGCCATGCCAACGGGCATCACCGGCGGGACGACGACTACGAGGTCGACGATGACCTGGCTGATGTGCCCCGCCGGCGCTGGCCGGTAGTCACCTCGATCCTGGTCGTGCTGGTCCTGCTGATCGTCGGCGGCGGGTACGCCGCCTTGCAGATCACCCGCAGCCAGTACTACGTGGCCAGCGACGGCAAGCAGGTCATCGTCTACCGCGGCATCGACCAGAGCGTGGCCGGATTCCATCTGTCGAGCATCTTCCAGCGGACCGGGATCCCGATCTCGCACGTCCAGGGCACCCCGCTCCAGCTGCCCACCACCGCGGGCACGCTGGCCGAGGCCCAGCACACGGTGCTGAACATCCGCCGGACCTACACCTGCAGGCAGGCTGGCATCGCGGTGGCGAACTGGGAGAAGAACAAGCCCAAGGCGTCGCCGAGCCCGTCGACGAGCAAGAAGTCCAGCAAGTCATCCCGGACCAGCAAGACGAGCAAGTCCAAGCCGACGAGCAAGCCCAGCAGCGGCGCCAGCAAGAAGCCCTACCCGCCCAAGCCCCCCGTCCCGTCCTACTGCGCCGCCCAGGGGTCCGGGTGATGACGGTGATAGCGGGGTGACCGGTATGAGCGACGTGACCAGTTCGCGAGCGACCTTCGAGGCACCGGCCGTCCCCGACGAAGCGGTCCCGATGCCCCGCAACCGACGGCGCACCGAGCTGCTGATGCTTATCTTCTCAGTGGTGGTCGTGGGTTTTGCCTACGCCGCCACCGGGCTCGGGCTGAACGGCAAGATCCCTGCCAGCCTGCTGACCTACACCGCCGGATTCGCGGTCATCATGCTCATCGCCCACCTGGCGGTCCGCAGGCTCACGCCCTGGGCCGACCCGCTGATGCTGCCGCTGGCCGCGATGCTCAACGGGCTGGGCGTGGTGATGATCTGGCGGCTCCAGGAAGCGGGGCGGAACGGGAACGCCGGCTCGGGGCGCCCGATCGATACCCTGACCGCAAGCTCCGCTACTACCCAGCTGATCTGGTCCGCGCTTGGCGTGGTCGCCTTCATCCTGGTGGTCGCGTTCATCAAGCAGCCGCGAGTGCTCCAGCGCTACACCTATACGCTAGGCGCGGCCGGCCTGGTCCTGCTGGCCATACCGGCGCTGCTGCCCACCACCATGAGCTCCATCCAGGGGGCCAAGGTCTGGATCATCGTCGGCGGCTTCGAGATCCAGCCCGGCGAGTTCGCCAAGC
>JBOHCO010001207.1:0-11974 GCA_050698895.1 Streptosporangiaceae bacterium | reverse complement strand
GTTCCGGCAGGCCGCCCAGTTGCTCAGCGCGAGAGCCGGCCAAGTCGAGCTCGTCGGGATCGACACGTCCGGAGCCGGGCGTTCCGCGGGCTGGCGGCCCGGCTGGCTGTTGCTCACCGGAACGCCGGCCAAGCTGCGCCGGGTCTGGCTGGAGTACGGGATCACCGCGGCGGCGGTGCGGCACAACGCTCCGGTCTAAGTGATCGACCCGGCCGGGCGGGTCCGCCGGGAGTTCCGGCACGACCCGGGGCCGGGAGCAGCCGCCACCACCTCGTCGTTCGCGGTGCTCTTCGCCGACGCCGCCCGCCAGGCGCTGAGCGCCGGCTAGCCCTATGGTGCTCGGAATCTGATGAAGCCGAGGACCAATGTGACGATGACTCATGGACGCGGTAACTGGATCCCAGCAACGTCTGGAGGCGCCTCATCAGCAAGAGGCGAACACGGGCTGGTCCCAGACCCGGTTGGGAGTGCCCTTGACCGCGGGCCTAGCAGCTGGCCTCGCGTGCCCGTGGGTCTGCGGCGTCTTGACGGTGGTCTGTGCGACCATGCCCCTGTGGTCACTTCAGGTGCTCAGTCCTACAAGGTAGCTGGTCTCTTCTCAGGCATCGGTGGTCTGGAGTTGGGTCTCAGTGCGGCGGGTCACACGACCAGCCTGCTGTGCGAGATATGGGATTCAGCTCGAGCTGTGCTGTCCACACGATTTCCCGATGTCGCACTGGCGGACGATGTCTGCACGTTGCGTGAGCTTCCAGATGACGTGGAGTTGGTAACAGCAGGTTTCCCCTGCACCGACCTGTCACAGGCTGGAAGGACGGCCGGCATTGAGGGGGAGCAGTCGGGCATGGTGGTCCATGTGTTTCGATTGCTCGACCAGCATCACCCTCGTTGGCTAGTGCTTGAGAACGTCCGCAACATGTTGCCCCTTGACTCGGGTCGCGCGATGCGTTATCTCGTATCGGAGCTTGAGCGTCGCAAATACAACTGGGCATATAGAGTGGTCGATTCAAGGTTCGTTGGAGTTCCCCAGAGAAGGCAAAGAGTGCTGCTGGTTGCCAGCCAGATTGACGACCCTAGAACGGTAGTGCTTTCCGACGAGGCTGGGGAGGCCGGCCCGGATAATTACGCTGATGATGCTTTCGGCTTTTACTGGACAGAAGGTCTGCGTGGACTAGGTTGGGCGCGCGATGCCACTCCAACCCTCAAGGGTGGCTCCACCATCGGGATTCCATCTCCGCCTGGAATTTGGATTCCAGGCGCGCCCCTTGGCAGGCAGCTGGTCACGCCTTCTATCGAGGACGCGGAGGAGCTCCAGGGTTTCGCGCGCGGCTGGACATCGTCGGCCAGTGACGCGCGTGGTCGGAAGGGGCCTAGGTGGAAGCTCGTAGGGAACGCCGTTACCGTGGGCGTGGCGGAGTGGCTCGGCCGGCGGCTTGCCTGCCCCGGTTCGTACGATGACTCTGATGCTGTTCGGATGCTGGATGAGGACCGATGGCCCTCGGCTGCGTGGGGCACAGCGGAAGGACGATTTGGCTCTCAGCTCTCCATGTGGCCGGAGCAGCGTCCGTACCGGCATCTACGCGATGTGCTGCGTCAAGAGGGCCTAATGCCGCTCACCTACCGGGCTGCGGCAGGCTTCCTAGAGAGGACTCAGCGGGCCAAGCTCCGGTTCGATCCTGACTTCATTCTCGACGTCAAGCGACATGTGGAGGCTGTGGCGCCGGTCTTCCAGAATGGTGGCTAGGCAGGCGTGCTGCCTGAAAATCACTTAGGGTTCCAATCAGGAGGGAACCTACTTGGATGCGCTAGATATTCTTGTCCGGACCCTGAGCAGGCCTGCTCCGATGGGGCCGTCTCAGACTTCGTGGCAGTACCACTCAAGAAGTGATCGTCACTCGAAAATAGCTTGTTGGGGTGTTCTATTCGATCTACTTCAGGCAAGCGGCCTGCTAAGGTCTCATGTCGTCGAGGGCAAAGTTGTCTTTGGTGTCAATCATGTTATGCGTGATTTTGTTAACAACAAGAAGAAAGCCCTCGACCTGGTCCTCTGTCGACCTGGGGATCTGGAGGGTTCACGCAAGCGCCGACCAGCCACGCTTGAAGGCCTAGCTGATCGTTGGGGTATCATCCTGACCGGCGATCAGGCGGCCAAAATGCATTCTCTGCCGCCAATTTCTGAAGGTCCGGTTGGGGCTGTTCTCGTCGCCCTGGAGGCCAAGGCGACGATGACAGAGCACTCGAAGGCTGGTCCACGGTTGTATGACGAGCTGAACTCAAGTCACCAGATAGTACATGCGTCCTCTAGCAAGGCGCTCTCGGTCGGATTCTTTATGGTCAACGCATCAAAGAGCTTCATTAGTCCCGATCGGAATAAGCCGCCATCTCCGGTCGTAACCGTAACAATGCATCGCCAGCCAGATGCTGCAGCCTCCTCGATTAGAGTTGTTGAGAGTCTGCCACGTCGTAGCGGTGCCTCAGGCGTTGGCTACGATGGAATGGCTATTGTCGTCGTAGACGTGGCCAATGACGGCGTCACTCCGGTTAGCCTGGTGACAGCGCCGCCTGCTCCTCAGCCAGGCGAGATCTTTCATTACGACGCTATGCTTACCCGGATCGCCAATGAGTACGATGCGACTTTCGCGCGCATCTGACTGGGGTGTGAAGATCGCGCTGGGAGACCGACGGTATCAGTCGATAGGGCGTGGCGGGTGACCCGATTCGGCTCGGCGGGTCAGCGGCCGTAGCTGAGGCCCTGCCCGGCGGTCTGCTCCGTCTCGACCACCTCGCGGCGCAGCACCCCGGCGGTCCGGTTGGCGATCCGCGGCCGCAGGTACAGCAGGTACCACAGCAGCCCGAACAGCTCGGCCCCGGCCAGGTAGACCGCCGCCGTGTGGCCCTCGTGCGGGGCCAGCGCGACGACGATCACGCCCCCGGCGTACAGGACGGCCGTGACGGCGACCGGCAGGAACCAGCGGCCCAGCGAGAAGTCCCGCGGCCGGCCCGCCGGGATGGTGCCCTTGCCGTGAGCGAACAGCGCGCCGCCCACGGTCAGCAGGTAGATGAAGTAGTAGGCCACGCTGCAGATGGACACCACGTTGGCGGCGACGCCGGCGGACAGCAGGTTGATGCCGATGCCGACGACCGCCACCAGCACGATCGACGCGATCGGCGTGCGGGTCCTGGCGTTGACCCGGCCCAGCAGCCCGGAGGCCGGCAGCATCTTGTCCCGCGACAGCGCGAACGCCAGCCGGGTGGCCACCACCATGTTGGCCAGCACGCACGAGAAGATGGCCAGGAACACGACGACCTGCAGGACATCCGCCAGGACGACGCCGAAGTGGCTCTGGAAGATGTAGATCAGCGGGTTCTGCGACTGGCCCAGGAGCTTGCCGATGCCGGCCGGGATCGCGATGAGAAAACCGATGATCATGAACAGGCTGGCGCCGACCGAGACGTAGTTGGCCCGGATCATCGCGTGCGGGGTCACCGACCGGGGGTCGTTGGTCTCCTCGGCCAGGTCGGCCGCGCCCTCCCAGCCGATGAAGCAGTACAGGGGCAGCAGCGCGGCCAGCACGAACCCGTACCACAGCGCGCCGCCGGAGGTGCGCTGGGTCGAGGCCAGGATCGCGAAGCCCGCGTCGTGGTGGAAGAAGAAGATGGCCCCGAAGAACAGCAGGGCCGCGGCGCCGACCGACCCGGTGATCTCGAAGAAGACACCGGTGTTGTTGACCGCGCTGACCGCCCGGATGCTGATGATGTTGATCAGCCCCGCCACCACCATGGCCAGCGTGGCGAACAGCACGATGTCGCCGTGGGTCGGCGAGGTCCAGATGTCGCTCGCGAACACGCTGGCCAGCGCGACGGCGGTGGCCGCGGTGCCGGCCATGAAGGCCAGCAGCGCGGTGTAGCCGGTGAACCAGCCATAGTGTGGGTTGATCAGCCGCGAGTTCCACTGGTACGCGAAGCCGGTGATCGGGATGCGCGCGGCCAGGTGCGCGTACACCAGCACGATCAGGAACACGCCCGCGGCGCACGGGATCCACAGCCAGACCCCGGCCGCCCCGGCCGTGCCGAACAGGCTCGGCAGCAGGAAGAAGATCGCCGTGGTGATGCTGATCATCGAGAACGCGATGGCGAACGAGCCGTAGGGGCCCAGGGTGCGGCGCAGCGACTGGAGGTAGCCGAAGCCGCTCAGGTCGCTGGCGTCGTTAGGGTCAGATATCTGGGCGTTGATGTCGGCCACCGGCCTGCCCCTTTCCTGATGTTCATCGGGATGCTCAGCGGGAGATCACGGAATGTTCAGCGGCTCTCGACCGTGGTCAGGACCTGGTCGAGCACGTCCAGGACCCGGTCGATCTGGGCCGTGGTGATGGTGAACGGCGGCTTGATCTTCAGCACGTTGCCCAGGCCCGCGTACCTGGTCGTGCCGAACAGGACGCCAAGGTCCCTGGCCTGCCGTTCCACCTCGGCGGCCTCGGCCGCGGCGGGCTCCCTGGTCTGCCGGTCCCGGACCAGCTCGATGCCGATCAGCAGGCCGGGCCCGCGGACGTCGCCGATCAGCCGGTGCCGGGGCTGCATCTCCAGCAGGCCGTCGGTCGCGTACTTGCCCAGCTCCGAGCAGGCCTGGAGCAGGTTGTCGCGCTCCAGCACCTCGAGGGCGGCCAGCCCGGCGGCCAGGCTGGGCGGGAACTCGCCGAAGGTCAGGGCGTCGTCACCGGGCTGGAACCCGTCCAGCGCCGAGCTGGCCAGCACGCCCGCCAGCGGGAAGCCGCCGCCGACGCCCTTGCCGAAGACCAGCAGGTCCGGCGTCACGCCGTAGTGCTCGGCGGCCCACATCCGGCCCGTCCGGCCGAACCCGGTCTGCACCTCGTCGAAGATCAGCAGGATCCCGTGCTCGTCGCAGACCTGGCGGACCTCGCGGTAGTACCGCTCGGGGAAGTCGAGCTGGCTGCCGTTGCCCTGGACCGGCTCCATGATGAACGCGGGCGGCAGGCCGGTGGCCCGCCGGTCGATGGCGTCGCGCAGCTCGCCGACGCAGTAGTCGACCTCCGCGTCGGCGCTGCGCCCGGACCGGTAGGCGTAGGGCTGCGGGACCCGCAGCACGGCCGGGAACACCCGGTCGAACGCGTGGTTGGTGTGCGGCCAGCCCAGGCCCATGCTGGCCAGCGACCGGCCGTGATAGGCGTCGGCCAGGGCCAGGAACGGGCCGGTGCGGCTGGGCCGGTTGATCAGCGCCAGCTTCATGGCCATCTCCACGGCCAGGCTGCCGTGCAGGGTGAACCCGATGCGCTTGAGGTCGCCCGGCGCGGCCCGGGTCATCGCCTGGCTGAGCAGCAGCAGGGGCACCGAGTCGAAGTTGGAGCGCAGGTGACTGAGCTCGCGGGCCTGGGCGAACGCCGCCTCGACGACCTCGGGCCTCGACCCGCCGAGGTTGTTCGACCAGGCCATGGAGGTGCAGTCGATGTACTCGCGGCCCTGCTCATCCCAGGCCAGGGCACCCGACGTCCGGGTGATGACCAGGCTGGGCTCGGTTCCGGCCGACCAGCCCGACAGCAGCGCGGTCCGTCCGGCCTCCAGGTCTTCGGCGGTGTAATCAGCTGGCACCGGCGGATCCTCTCGTCGCTGACTATTTCGGTTAGGCCAACGGTAAATAGCTGGAATCCGAAGTGGAAGGACGAGTTAGTGGCGTTATTATGTCCGTTGAGGACATAATCTGGGTCGGCTGCGGGAGGCGCCGGGTGCAGAACGTGACGCTGCGCCAGCTCGAGGCCTTCCTGGCCGTGGCCGAGGAGCTGCATTTCGGGCGCGCCGCCGAGCGCCTGTCGGTCTCGGCGCCCTGGCTCAGCCACACCGTGCGCGACCTGGAGCGGGCCCTGCGCGTCGAGCTGCTCACCCGGACGACGCGGTCGGTGCAGGTCACGCCGGCCGGACGGGTGTTCGCGGGCCTGGCCAGCCAGGTGCTGGCCGAGCTCTCGGCCGCGATCAAGACGGTGCGAGGCATGAGCGCCCCGCACGCCACGCTGAAGCTCGGCTACACCATCGGCGCCGGGCTGGAGATCGTGCCCCGGCTGCTGCGCACCCACCACGAGCGCGATCCGGCCGCCGAGGTGCAGACCGAGGAGTTCGACTTCACCGACCCCTCGGCCGGGCTGCGCGAGAACCTCGTGCACGCCGCGGTGGTCCGGCCGCCCCTGGGCCTGCCCGGCCTGGTGTCCGTCGAGCTGACCACCGAGCGGCTGGTGGCCTGCCTGCCCGATGATCATCCGCTGGCGGCGCGGGAGTCGCTGGGCGTCGCCGACGTGCTGACCGAGCCGATCGTCGCCGCGCCGGTGTCACCCGGCCCGTGGCGCGACTACTGGATCCTGACCGAGTACCGCTCCGGCCCGGCCCCGGTCGTGGCCGAGGCGCCCACGCTGGACGGCGAGCTGCACCTGGTCTCCCGCGGCGTCGGCCTCAGTGTCACCTCCGAGGCCGTCGGCCTGTGGTACCGCCGGCCGGGCGTGACCTTCGTGCCCATCCGGGACCTGCCGCCCTGCTCCGTGGTGCTCGCCTGGTGGCCGCAGGACACCGGGCGCGTCGCCGACCTGGCGGCGGTCGCCCACGAGGTCCGGGCCAGGATCGCCGGGAGCTAGGCGTCCCGCCGGGCCGGGTTCCCGCCGGGCTGGCGCAGCCCGGCGATGAGCAGCCCGACCATGCGCCGCGCGTCGTAGCGTGAGCCGCCGTCGACGCCGACGCCGACGCAGAGGTTGCCGATCGCGAACAGCAGCTCGAAGGCGTCCATGTGCGGTCGGATCTCGCCCGCCGCGGCCGCGGCGGCGAGCAGCTGAGCGCACACGGGCACCAGGCGGTCGAGAAAGTAGGCGTGCAGCGGCTCGAAGCGGGCGCTGTCCGACAGCGCCGCGGCCAGCCCGTGCTTGGTGATCAGGAAGTCGACGAACAGGCCGACCCATCGTGTCAGCGCCTCGTGCGGCGTGCTGCTGCCCGCCAGCAGCGCCGGCCCGGCTTCGGCGCAGGCGTCGACCTGGTGGCGGTAGACCGCGATGACCAGGTCGGCCCGGGTCGGGAAGTGGCGGTAGATCGTGCCCATCCCGACTCCGGCCGCGGCCGCGATGTCGCGCACCGGCGCGTCCACGCCGGAGGCGACGAACACGGTGGCGGCGGCGTCGACCAGGGCCTGCTCGTTGCGTCGCGCGTCGGCCCGTTTCCGCGGAGACGCTGGCCCGTCGATGCCGGACACCGTGCCGGTCCCTCCCGTCGCCCATTTGCAAAGCGGAGCAGCGCTCCGTATAGTGACCGGAGCAACGTTCCGCTTGCTATGATGCCACACTCACGGGAGGAGACGCGTCATGCACTACCGCACGCTGGGCCAGACCGGTGTACAGGTCAGCTCCCTGGTGCTCGGAGCGATGAACTTCGGCACCTCCGGGCGGACGACCCAGGCTGAGGCCACCGCCATCGTCGACGCCGCGCTGGAAGGCGGCATCAACCTCATCGACACCGCCGACCGGTACGGCGGCGGCGAGTCCGAGGAGATCGTCGGCCAGGCCATCGCCGGGCGGCGCGACGACCTCGTGCTGGCCACCAAGGCCGGCCTGCCGATGGGGGATGAGCGCAATCACCAGGGCAGTTCGCGCCGCTGGCTGGTCACCGCGCTCGACGACAGCCTGCGCCGCCTCGGCGTCGACCACGTCGACCTCTACCAGGTTCACCGCTGGGACCCGGGGACCAGCGACGAGGAGACGCTGTCGGCGCTGACCGACCTGCAGCGCGCCGGGAAGATCCGCTACTTCGGCTCCTCGACCTTCCCGGCCTACCGGGTCGTCCAGGCCCAGTGGGCCGCACGGGACCACCACCTGAGCCGGTACGTCACCGAGCAGCCCAGCTACTCGATCCTCCAGCGCGGCGTGGAGACTCACGTGCTGCCCGTCAGCGAGCAGTACGGACTGGGCGTGCTGGCCTGGAGCCCGCTGGCCTCGGGCTGGCTGTCCGGGGCGGTCCGCGCGGGCCAGGAGATCACCACCAGCCGGTCGGCGCTGCTGCCGGAGCGCTTCGACCTCGCCATCCCGGCCAACCGGGCCCGGCTCGACGCCGTCGAGCGGCTGGCCAAGGTGGCCGACGAGGCCGGCCTGACGATGATCCAGCTCGCGCTCGGCTTCGTGACCGCCCACCCCGCCGTGACCAGCGCGATCGTCGGCCCGCGCACGCTGGATCACCTGCACGCTCAGCTCGCCGCAGCCGACACCGTGCTGTCCGCCGACGTGCTCGATGAGATCGACGCGATCGTCGCTCCCGGTCTCGACCTGGCCCCGGACGAGAAATACGACACTCCGCCCGCCCTGCTCGACCCGTCCCTGCGGCGCCGGTGATGTCGCCCGCGGCCGGACCGCGGTTCGGGATCGCCACGGCCCCCATGCAGGTCACCTACCGCGACATCCAGCGGGTCTGGCAGGAGGCGGATGCCATCCCGCAGATCGAGCACGCGTGGCTGTTCGATCACCTGATGCCGATCGGCGGCGACCCCGACGGGCCGATCTTCGAAGGCTGGACGCTGCTGTCCGCCCTGGCCGCGCAGACGCAGCGGCTGCGCCTCGGGCTGCTGGTGACCAGCAACCGCTTCCGCCCGCCGGCCATGCTGGCCAAGATCGCCGCCACCGTGGACATCGTCTCCGGCGGACGGCTCGACTTCGGCATCGGCGTCGGCTCGCGGCCGGGCCATCCGCTGGCCCAGCGGGAGTACGCGGCCTACGGCCTGCCGTTCCACGATGCTGCCGACGCGGTCGGGAGCCTGGCCGAGGCGTGCACGGTCATCCGGCGGCTCTGGACCGAGGACGAGCCGTTCGACTTCGACGGCACCTATGTCCGGCTGACCGGGGCGTTCGGCAACCCCAAGCCCGTCCAGCGACCCCATCCGCCGATCCTCATCGGCGGCCGCTCGACCGCGACGCTGCGCGTCGTCGCCCAGCATGCCGACCTGTGGAACTTCCCCGGCAGCGACATCGACGACGCAGCCGGGCGCGGGGCCGTGCTGGACCGCTGCTGCGCCGAGATCGGCCGCGACCCGGCCGAGATCACGCGGTCCCTCCCGCTGCCGGCCTCCTACGACAGCCCCGGCCGCACGCGGGACGCGATCGCCCGCGCCGTCGACGCCGGCTTCGGGCACATCGTCCTGAGCCTGCCCGCCCCTTATCCCGAGCACGTCGCCCGCTGGGTCGCCAGCGAGCTCATCAGCGAGTGGGCCTGATCAGCTGGGCTGGTCGGGAATGACCTGCTGGGCTGGTCGGGAATGACCTGCTGGCCGCAGCTGGCCCGGCTTGGCCCGACGATGACGTTGAGCTTGCCCGCCTTAGACGCCCGGCGCAGGCGCCGGGGCGCCATGTGGCCCGCCCGCGCCGCGGCAGCTCGGCCAGCTCTACCGCGTGGCGAAGTTCCCCGGCGGCGCCTTCGCCGTCGGCTTCTCCGGGGCCAGCGGCAGCGTGGCTCGGCCGCTCATCCTGCGGCTGACCGTTGCGAAGGCAAGGCGGGTGGCGGGTTCAGCGGCCTGGGCGGCACCATCATGATCGAGCGCCGGAACGGAACCTCGTGGCGTGCGGCACCCGCGCCAGCCAGTTCCGGCAGCCTCGACGGCGTCTCGATCGCCTCGTCCGGGCAGGCCTGGGCGGTCGGCCAGGCGCTGGCCGCGAGCGAGGCTGAGGGAACCCAGACCCTGATCCTGCGCTGGGACGGCACCGCCTGGCGCTCGTGAGGGAGCAGGCCTACAGCCGGATGATGAGGCCGTCGCGGGCGGTCTCGAAGGCGAGCTGGCCGGCCCCGGCCCTGGCCAGCATCTCGGCGGACATGTGGGTGAGCACGATCCGGCGGCTGGTCAGGCTGGCCCGGTGCGCGGCGAGATCGGCGTAGCGCAGGTGATAGGGGACGGCCTTGTCGTAGTAGTAGGCCTCGGCGATCAGGAGGTCGGCGCCGGCGGCGGCCGCGGCCAGGCTCTCCGTCCAGGCCGTGTCGCCGGTGTAGGCGATCACCGTGCCGGTGACGTCGAGCCGCAGCGCCAGCGGCGGCGCGCCGCTGGGATGATCCACTTCCCAGGTCGTGACCTCGATGCCGCCCACGGCGTCGTCGAGCCGGGCGGTAGCTCCAGGACGTCGACGCCGAAGCGGCGACGGGCGCCGGAGGAGCCGGGGAACAAGGCTTCCATGGCCTGGCGCAGACGGCCCGCGGTGCCGGGCGGGCCGGCCACCGTCAGCGGGCTGGTACGCCCGCCGAACTGGCCGTCGAGGATCAGGAACGGCAGCCCGCCGAAGTGATCGCCGTGCAGGTGGGACACGAACACGGTGCCGATCTCGCCGGGGTCAAGGCCGCACGCCTTGAGCGCGCTGAGCGAGGTGGCCCCGCAGTCGAGCAGGACTGGCGCCAGGCCGGCGGCCCGCAGGTGGATGCAGGCCTGGTAGCGCCCGCCGCTGCCGATGGCATCTCCGGAGCCGGCGAACGTCACGGTGACGCTCACCGGGGCTAGGGCCCGGGGACGGGGCGGGCCAGGGCGGCCAGCGGGTCGCCGGGGCCCGCGGCCAGGCTGCTCAGCCCGAAGACCAGCACGCCCGCGACCGGGGCCAGGATCTCCTGGACCTCGTCGCCGAGGGCGTCCTCCAGCCGCCCCAGCCGGGTGCCCTCGGCCACCTGGGTCCCGACGGCGACCTCGGGGAACCACAGGCCGTGCCGGTCGCTGCGGACGTCGGCGGCGTCCTCGAACAGGGGCAGGTGCGGCCGGGCGGCCAGGTCGTCCGCCGGTACGATGCCGGCCAGGGCCGCGGCCCGGTGCAGGCCGAGCCGCTGCACGTCGGCCTCGGCCGGTGACCAGCGGCCCTCGCCGCCCACCTCGACCAGGGCGGCGGGGACCCCGGCCTGCGCGGCCTGGAAGATCGTGGAGCCCTCGAGGCGGTCGACCAGGAGCCGGGCGACGTCGAAGCAGTCGGCCAGTGCCCGGGCCCGCTCGCTGACCACGCCGTCGGGTCCGGGGCTGACGCCGGCGAACGAGTCCAGCGTCTCGGGCAGGTCACCGCAGTGGCAGTCGACGTAGTAGTCGGCCCGGGTCAGCAGGTTCTCGAACAGCCACGCGGCCAGTCGCGCGGTCGGGCCGCCGCGCGGGTCGCCGGGGAACGAGCGGTTGAGGTTCTGGCCGTCGAGCGGATTGATGAACGCGGCCCGCTGCTGGAAGGCGACCGGGCTGGACTGCAGGCAGGCCACCACGGTGCCGCGCATCCGGGCCGGGTCCAGCTCGCGGGCGAACTGCCGGACCGCCACCATGGGCACGTACTCCCCGCCGTGGATGCCCGCGGTGACGCCCAGCACCGGGCCCGGCTTGGCGCCGTGGCTGATGACGACCGGCAGCGCGACGCTGCTCGGGCCCAGGCTGACCACGCAGTGGCCGCGGACCTGGGACCCCGGCGGGGCGGTCAGCTCGCCGAGGACGTACGGCGGGATCTCGCTCATGAGTGCTCCGAAGCAGACGTGGCGGCCAGGGGGAGGGCATCGAGGGCGTGCCCCGGCGGCAGGAACCGCGCGGGGTCCATGAAGCTGATGTCCGTGACCGTCGTGCCGCTGGCAATCAGGTCAGCGGCGACGGCGCCGAGCGAGGACGACATCTTGAACCCGTGACCGGAGAAGCCGACGGCGACGACCACCCCGTCCAGGCCCGGTACCAGCCCGAGCAGGCCGGTCTCGTCGACGGTGTACCCGTCGGCGCACAGCACCGTCCGGACCGGCCGGGGCACCAGCGCGGGCAGGAACCGGCCGACCCAGGACTGCACCGTGTCCAGGTGCCGGGGGTCCCAGCTGACCGGGCGGGCCATCGACGCCACCTCGTCCAGGTAGATGCTGGCCGCCACCTTCATGGTCCAGCCGTCGGTGCTGGGGAAGCCGTAGAACTGCGCGTCGTGCCCGCTGCGGATGAAGACCTGCTGCTCCTGGCCGGCCAGCAGCTCGTGAT
>JBOHCO010001206.1:0-3626 GCA_050698895.1 Streptosporangiaceae bacterium | reverse complement strand
CCGCGGGCGGCACGGCCGGAGTGATCAGCGCGCTGCGGCCGGGGACGCCCCCGGCGGCGGAGACGGTGACGGGCAGCAGCGCCGGCATCACGGCCCAGATCCGCTACTCGCCGACGTCCCTGGGCGGCACCGCGATGCGCGTCGGGGTCATGGGCATCCCGCCGGGCACGCACTGCACGTTCTATGTCGTCGGCTCAGGCGGACAGCGCTCGGTGGCCGGCAACTGGACGATCGGCCAGGGCTACGGCGAGCACTGGTACTGGATCTCATCGGACGTGCCCGAGAGCAATGTGGAGGGCTTCCAGATCGCCGCGCACGGCAAGCCGCTGCTCAGCGTGAACGCCTAATGCGGGTTTCGGTCAGGATCTCGCGCGATTGCGGATGCCGGACGGGAATGCCCCGGCGGCAGCGCGCGCTGAACGCGTCGTGACAGCGGGACTGGTGGCATGCCTGGCGGCGCTGGGCGTCGCGACCGCGATCGGCCTGGTCTGGCGGGCGAATAACGGCAAGATGCGCGCGCCGCGCCAGCCGGGCGCCGGATCAGCCAGGGCGGCAGGCTCTTCCCCCGTGGAGAGCCGGCCGGCCGGCGGACTGCCGGTCGACTCGGCCACCGCTGACCTGACCTCAGCCGACGCCGCGACGGCGGGCGCCGCCGGGCCGCGGGTCAGCCCGTCTGAGATCGGCCAGCCGCTGGGCGAGCGGGCTACGCTGCTCCAGTTCTCCTCGGCGTTCTGCGCCCCGTGCCGGTCCACCCGGCGGGTCCTGTCCGAGGTGGCAGGCATGACCGACGGCGTCGCGCACGTGGAAATCGACGCGGAGTCGCGCCTGGACCTGGTGCGCGCGCTGGGCATCCTGCGCACCCCGACGGTGCTGGTGCTCGCGGCGGACGGCCGGATCGTGCGCCGGGCCAGCGGCCAGCCCCGCAAGGCCGACGTGATCGGCGCCCTGGGCGCGGCGGTCGAGGCCGGAACGCCTAATTCCTATCCAACAAGTCTGGAAGCGGGATGGTGACATCGCGCCGGGCCACGCATAGCATCGTCTACGTGCCTGAGACCATCCGGATCGGCCAGGATTGCCAGGCTCGGCCTCAGGCCGCGGGCCTGACCAGGCGCCGGGCAGTCGACTTCTGCCGGGTCGCCACCGCCATCTGTTGCCCTCAGCTGACCCTCGATCGGGCCCGTCGAGCCGCCTGAGCGCGCGCTAGCCCGCGGCGGCCGACGGCCATCACCTGCCCCGCCCCCCGCAGCCGCGCCGAGCCGCGCGGCCGCCGGGCGCCTGCCGCCGCGAGTCAGCGGCGGATAGCCCGCTAGGCACGAGCCGAACAGGAGCACCCGACGATGACGATGATCGATCCGAGAGGCTCGCGGTTCGGCGCCCTGATCACCATGATCGTCTTCGTGGTGGTCCTCCTGACCAGCAGCGCGTGGCTGCTGGCCGGGCAAGCATTGTTCTTCGCCATCGGGGTAGGCCTCGGCCTGCCGAGGTCGCCGTACGGGCTGCTGTACCGGTGGCTGATCAGGCCCCGGCTCGGGCCGCCCAGTGAGCTCGAGTCCGCCGCACCGCCGCGCTTCGCGCAGGGCGTGGGCCTGGTCATCAGCGTCGTTGGCGTGACCGGCTACGCCGCCGGCGTGGAGCCGCTGGGCATGGCGGCGGCCGCCGCCGGGCTCGTGGCGGCCTTCCTGAACGGCATCTTCGGCCTGTGCCTGGGCTGCGAGATGTACCTGCTGATCCGACGTATCTGGCCGGGCCGCCAACTGGCCCCGGCCGATGCCACGGGTGTTTCAAACAACAAGGAGGTTTCACTATGAGCCGTGCCGACGTCCTGGTGGACGCCGACTGGGTGGAGGCCCACAACGGCGCGCCTGGCGTGGTCCTGGTCGAGGTGGACGAGGACACCAGCGCATACGACAAGGGCCATATCCGCAACGCCGTCAAGATCGACTGGAGGAAGGACCTTCAGGACCCGGTCCGGCGCGACTTCGTCGACCGGGAGGGCTTCGAGAAGCTGCTGTCCGAGCGCGGCATCTCCAACGACGACACCGTCGTGCTCTACGGCGGGAACAACAACTGGTTCGCCGCGTACGCGTACTGGTACTTCCGGCTCTACGGGCACCAGAACGTGAAGCTGCTCGACGGCGGCCGCAAGAAGTGGGAGCTGGAGTCCCGCGAGCTGGTCACCGAGGTGCCGCAGCGGCCCGCCACCCAGTACCACGCCCAGGAGCAGGACACCTCGCTGCGCGCTTTCCGGGATGAGGCTGTGGCGGCGATCGGCAACCTCAACCTGGTCGACGTTCGCTCGCCCGACGAGTTCGCCGGCCGGCTGCTGGCGCCCGCCCACCTGCCGCAGGAGCAGGCGCAGCGCGGCGGCCACATCCCGACGGCCAGGAACGTCCCGTGGTCCAAGGCCGCCGACGAGGACGGCACGTTCAAGTCCGACGACGCGCTGCGCACCCTGTACGGGGACGCGGGCGTGGACTTCAACGTCGACACCATCGCCTACTGCCGGATCGGCGAGCGCTCAGCGCACACCTGGTTCGTCCTGCACGAGTTGCTCGGCCAGCCGAACGTGAAGAACTACGACGGCTCCTGGACCGAGTACGGCTCGCTGGTCGGCGTGCCGATCAAGACGGGAGACGAGTCGTGACTGACGCACAGTCCGCCGCGAGCGGAGCGAGCCAGGTCAGCGCCGCGGCCGGCTGCGGCGCCCCGGCGGGCGGCGCGCCGATCACCGACGCGGGCAACCAGGCGGTCGTGCAGGGCCGGGTCACCAAGGCGGGCTCTCCGGTGGCGACCGGGTACGCGCGGCTGCTCAACCACGACGGCGAGTTCGTGGCCGAGGTGCCGCTGGGCGAGGACGGCGGGTTCCGCTTCTACGCCGCGGCGGGTACCTGGACGCTGCGCGTGCTCGCGCCCGGCGGAGTCCGGGCCGAGCAGGCCGTGGCGGCCGCCATCGGCCAGGTCAGCAACCTGGAGGTCGCGGTCTGACCGACCGGAAACTATCCGGAGAGCATGACGGCTCCCCCCGCCCTCGGGCGGGGGGAGCCGTGTTTTATGCCGCCTTTGCACCGGGCTCGCCGGTCGAGTTCCCCTTCTTCCCAGCTTCCCGTCGCCTTCTTGGCCACCCTCTGTTCAACATCTGGTAACCCGTGCCTCCTAGAAAGGTCTAGTCGGCCGGATACCGGCTGACCGAGATTACGAGGCAAAAAGGGACGAGACACCGAGATGTCGATAGATGCTGGTGGCCCGTCGCCGAGGCTGATCTCCCGGCGACCGGCTCAGCGGGTACCGGCACGCGGGCGACGTGGTACTGGACGGGCGCAGCATCTGGCACCCGACGGGCCATCTGATGGCGCTGCGGCAGAAGGTGGGCATGCTGTTCCAGCGTCCCAACCCGTTCCCGATGTCGATCGGGGGGAACGTGGTGGCCGGCGCCCGCGCGCACAAGGTGGCCGACAAGGCCGGGCTGCGGACCATCCTCGAGGAGCGGCTGGCCGAGGTTGGGCTCTGGGACGCGGTCAAGGACCGGCTGAAGGACTCCCCGTTCCGGCTGTCGGGCGGGCAGCAGCAGCTGCTGTGCCTGGCCCGGGCCCTGGCGATCAGCCCGGACGTGCTGCTGCTGGACGAGC
>JBOHCO010001205.1:0-1920 GCA_050698895.1 Streptosporangiaceae bacterium | reverse complement strand
CGTGTACACCGACAGTCAGTACCTGCGCCAGGGCATCACCAAATGGCTGGCCGGCTGGAAGCGCAATGGCTGGGTGACCACCGACAAGAAGCCGGTCAAGAACGCCGACCTGTGGCGGCGCCTGGACACGGCCGGCCAGCGGCACGACGTGCAGTGGTTCTGGGTCAAGGGCCACGCCGGTCACCCCGAGAACGAGCGCGCCGACGCGCTGGCCGTGCAGGGGTCGGAGGAGGCCCGTCAGGGCCTGTCTCTAGGGGCGGGTCCGGGCGACGGACGGGCGCTGACCCGGCGCGGCTGAGGGCGCGGCGACGTGCTCGGGCGCCGGGGTTACGGTCGGCGCGGTGACCTCCTCGGGCGCGGCCGGCCGGGTCCTGGTCACGGCGAGCACGCCGGACAGGACCAGCGCGGCCCCGGCGTACTGGATCAGGGTCGGCCGCTGATCCAGGATCACGGCGGCCAGCACCAGCGCGGCGGCGGGCTGGACCAGCAGCAGCAGCGACGACACGGCGGCGGGCAGCCGGGGCAGCGACGAGGTGATCAGCAGCCAGCCGATGGCCTGCACGAGCAGGGCCAGGAGCAGCAGCCAGCCCAGGGCGGACCAGGAGACCGCGAGCCGCAGGCCGCCGAACGCCAGGCCGAACGCGGCGGTGCCGGCGGTCGCCCCCAGGGTGGCGTCGAAGACCTGGCCGGCCACATGCCGGGTCTGGCCCGCCGACTGGCGCAACATGAGCAGGAAGCCCGCGTAGGCGAGGCTGGCCGCGATCGCGTAGCCGACCCCGGTCGCGGGATGCTGTCCGGTGCCGCCGCCCCCGGCCAGTCCCGAGACCAGCACCACGCCGAGCAGCACCACGGGCAGCATGAGCAGGTAGCGCCGGTCCGGGCGCTCGCGCAGCACGACCCAGGCCAGCGCCGCGACGAACGGCACGTACACGCTGCCGATCACGGTGGCCACCCCGGCCCCGACGTCGGCGATGGTGTGGTTGAACAGCACCAGGTCCACGGCCAGCAGCAGGCCCGCCAGCACCGCGTAGCCGCGGCGGGCCCGGGGCGCGGACCGCGGCGGCGCTGCTCGGTCCAGGCCAGCCCGGCCAGCACGGGCAGGGCCAGCGCGCAGCGGTAGAAGGCGGTCGGGACGGGACCGCAGGCCGCGCCGAGGGCCGCCGCGGCGGCCGAGCGGGTCCTGGGGCCGGGCTGCGCCGCTAGCCGAGCGTGGCGCCGACGTACTCGCGGACCTCCTGGATGGCCCAGTTATTGCCGTCGGGATCGGCGAGGAACAGGTACTTGCCGCCGTCGCGCGGGTCCAGGACCTGAACGTCGGAGACCGGCACGCCGCGGTCGGCCAGCTGGGCCCGGAGGTGCCCGAGAGGTCCGAGGGGTCGGCCCGGACGGCCAGGCCAGCGCGCGCGGGGCCGTCCCGGGATCTGCGGGACCATCGGGACCGGTTTGATCCCGCTGGTCCGTTTCCCGGCTGAACCGAAATTCACGGCGTATCGTTTTTAAGGGCGCAGGACGACAGTTGCCGGAATGATCCGGGGAAGGAACTGGTGTACATGAGACGTCTGTTCGCGATCGTGACCGCTGGGACTGTGGCGGGCCTGCTCTGTGCTGGCGCCATGGCCGGCACCGCGGTAGGCGCCAACACGGCCAAGACCAGCGGTCATGTCACGCAGCCCGGCGGGCTGATCATCAGGAGTGGCGTGGCGACGGCCGGCACCGGTCTCCCGACGGTCAGCGAGAACTGGTCCGGATACGCGGCCGTCGCGGCCAAGAAGTTCACCTTCGTACACAGCACGTTCGTCGAGCCCAAGATCACCTGCCCGGGCGTCAAGAACCAGTGGACCTCGAACTGGGTCGGCCTGGACGGCTTCACCGACCAGACGGTGGAGCAGGACGGCACCTTCGCCATGTGCGGCGGGGCTT
>JBOHCO010001204.1:0-4050 GCA_050698895.1 Streptosporangiaceae bacterium | reverse complement strand
ACAGGGCCTCGATGGCCGCGCTGCCCGTCCGGGCGTCGGTGCTGGTGCTGTCCATGTGCCTGCCTTGCCAGTAGGCCGGCGCCTGCGGCGAGCGGAGCCGGCGGACGCCGGACATCCTGGCACACAGCCCGCCACTCCCGCACGCCCGCCGCCGCCTGCTGCGGATCTGATAACAGCAAGAAGCAGTGAGGTCTGATAACAGCAAGAAGCGGCGCGGGTTGAGGTGGGCTTCATGATCCCGGAAATCCGTCAGCGCTATTGCGGACGGATTACCGGGATCATGGGCCGGACCATTCCGGCGGACCAGAAACCAGGATCCGGGCAGGCCCGCCCTGGGTGGTCGCGCCCTGCGGGGCCGGGCGCCGCGACGACCTGGCGGCCGGGTCCTGATCCTCAGTGGCGGGCCCCCGCATGGACCGCCGCCCGGGCACACTCCCGCGGATCGGGCTGAATGGCGCGAGCGAGACGCTCAGCATCAAGCGGGACGAGCGGTCGTTTGTCCGTCTTGACACCTTTTTGATAGTTCAAGCGACATCACCTCGGGCCTGAGCATGCTGAGGTATTTTTCTTGAACCTTCTGTGCGGGCGTCATCCGGACACGTGTGCGCTGGTGCCGGACGGCCGTCCGGCACCGCGGCGGCGGACGCCGGGAGCCCTTGCCGGACCGGGGTTTGCGGCCCGTCCGGCGGTTGCCCGAGAGCTCTCCCCGGGCCAGGAAACGAGGCCGCACCAGGCTAGAGTAGCTGCCTACGGAGAGTAGTTTGTGCAGATAGAAGCCCTTGACATGACGTTGTGTGGTTGTTTAAATACTTCGAGTCCAGGCGGCCTAAACCGGCGCTGGACCACCCATGTCGCCGGCTTGAGGGGACTCGTATGAAGTGCCAGGGCGGTTTATGGCCGCGGTGGCCCGTGGCTAATCGCTGGGGCCACTGAATACCAGTCTGTCCTGACAAGCGGACTCGCGAGATGGCGGCCGGAGAGGCTGGCCGACCGTTCACGCGGAGCCCAATCACAGCGGCCCGGCGGCAGGCCGCATCCACCAGAAGTGCGCTAGCCCTGATCCTGCGCGCGTGGACCTGACGACAGGTCCGGGTAAACATCCGCGGGCTATAACTGCAAACGTTTGCAGACAGCAAACAACAGCGAGCACCTGTCCAGGCGAGCACCTGGCCGTACGGACAGTCGTCGCCGGGTGCCGTCCCCCGGCCGCGCGGCCCAGCGGGCCCCGCGGACAGGCGGTGCCCCCGGTCGCGTCACGGCCGGGCAGGCCGACGGCGCGGCCCCTGCGAGCGCGTGGCGTGACAGCGCCACGACATGCAGCTGGCCCCGGAGGTGACCAGAGGCCCCTACGGCGGGCCACGAACAGCGGAGGTAAGCCGGGTTATGACGGTCCTACAGGACGTCGCTCACCAGACCGATCGCTTCCATCATACCGACGAATCGGACCAAATCGACCACGACGCCTACTTCGAGCAGGAGGTGGCGTCCTGCGGGCGCCAGCTGTACCCAGCTGCGCTGCGCATGACCCGCAACCCCAGCGACGCTGAGGACCTGGTCCAGGAGACCATGGCCCGGGCCTACGTCGGCATGCGGAACTTCACGCCCGGCACCAACGTCCGGGCCTGGCTGTACCGGATCCTCACCAACACCTTCATCAACAGCTGCCGCAAGCGCAGCCGCGAGCCCGCCCAGACGCTGCGGGCGGAGTTCGAGCAGCTGCTCGACTCCCGCGACGGGGTGGGCCAGCCGGTCCGCTCGGCCGAGTCCGAGGCCCTGGACCGGGTCGGGGAGTCGGAGGTCATGCAGGCCCTCATGGAGCTGCCCGAGGGCTTCCGGGCCGCGATCTACCTCGCGGATGTGGAGGGCTACCCCTACCGGGACGTGGCCGAGATGCTCGAGATCCCGATCGGCACCGTGATGTCGCGGCTGCACCGGGGTCGCGGGAAGCTGCGCAAGAAGCTCGCCAGCTACGCCTGAGACGCTCGTCCGGCCGGCCACGGCCCGGCCCGGCTTGTCAGTGGCCCTCGAGCTGATCAGCCAGGCGGACGGCATCCATCCACGTAGTCAGCCAGCCGCACGGGCGCACCCGCCCGCGTCCCGTGCGCGCTTCCGGCCGGTGGCCGGCTGCCTCCCTCGCTGCCCCGGGAGAAGACAGCCGGCCACCGGCGTTCTGCGCGGCCCTGTTACCCGGAATCAGTTGTGCAGTACCTTATAGGCAACTCATTCCGTGGCCAGGGGGCGTGACTAGTGTCTGATATCGAATCCGAGGTCGGCGCTCCCGCCGAGGTCGGCGAGCTGGGTGAGCCCGGCCAGCTGTCGGCCACGCAGCGCACCCGGCACCGTCGCCTGCGCGAGCAGGGACGGCAGGACCGGGGTGACCTGTACGCCGTGCTCTCGGCCGGGTTCGTGGCCCACCTCGGGCTGCCCGCGGCCGACGGCGTCATGGTGGTGCCGACCGTCTACGGGTTCACCGAGCACGAGCTGTACCTGCACGGCTCGGTGGCCAGCCAGAGCCTGGCCGCCGACGCGCCCGCCTGCGTCACCGTCACGCTGGTGGACGGGCTGGTGCTGGCCCGGTCGGTGTTCGAGCACGCGGTGAACTACCGCAGCGCGGTCATCTACGCCGTTCCCCGGATCGTCGATGACCCGGAGGAGAAGCTGGCCGGGCTGCGCTGCGTCTCCGAGCACGTGGCGCCGGGGCAGTGGGACTACGTGCGCCAGCCCAGCCGCAAGGAGCTGGCCGCCACCCGGCTGCTGGCCTTCTCGCTGAGTGAGGCCTCGGTCAAGATCCGCAGCGGGCCGCCCGACGACGCCGACAGCCCCGACGCGGCGCTCGGCCTGTGGGCGGGCGAGCTGCCGCTGGAATCCCGCTGGCGGGACCCGGTGCCCGACCCGGCCCTGCCCGCCGGCCAGCCGGTCCCGGCGCACATCCAGGCCATGACCGGCTCGCTCGCCTATCAGCGGGCCGTGGCGCGGAGCTAGTCCCACCGGCAATCACCCGCTGGGGGGATAACCCGGCCGGGGCCACTTTGTACCTTCGTGAAATGACGCTGATAAGGCCTTTCCGGCCCGCCGCCGCAGGGCCGGGCCCGCAGCTCTCCGCCATCGGCGAGGACCCGCTCGTGGCGCTCGCCGAGGCCGGCTACGCGGCGGCGCTCGGCGAGCTGGCCGATCCCGAGCCGTGGTCAAGCTACCGCGCGATCGCGCAGCTGAGCGGTCACCTGGCGGTCATGAAGCGGGCGGTACTCCCGGCGGCCAGGAGCTGGCTGGACCCGGGCCACCGGCTGCCCGCCGCGGGCCCGGCCGCGCCCACCCGGCCCCACCCGCGCTGCCTGCGCGGACGGCTGCTCAGCCCGCTGACGTTCCGGTTCCTGGGCGGCTGGGATCGGCTGCTGGACGAGGTGGACTCGCGGCCCGGCGCGGGCCATTCGCCGCCGGAGGGCGTCGCGTCGTGAGGGCGGCCTGGCTCACGTGGGGGCCTCGGCGTCGTCGCGGAAGACCCGGCTGGCCAGGAAGTCGCCGGGCTCGAGCCGCATGAGGTCCTCCCTGGACAGCGGTGCGGCCGGGTGGTCGAAGAGCCGGCTGGCGTGCCGCAGGCGGGCCCGCTCCACGGCGTTCCGCACGCTGCGCGCGTAGGCGAACCGGGGCTGCTGGCTGCGCCGGGCCAGGTACTCGCGGAAGGTGGCCCCGGCCGCGGGAGAGAGCCGGTAGCCGGACCGGCCGACCATCAGGACCCCGATCCGCTCCAGCTCGTCGAGGCTGTAGCCGGGGAAGTCGATGTGGTGGGCGATGCGCGAGCTCATGCCGGGGTTGGCCTGGAAGAAGGTGTCCATCCGGCCGGAGTATCCGGCCAGGATGACGACCAGGTCCTGGCGCTGGTTCTCCATGGCCTGAAGCAGGATCTCGATGGCCTCCTGCCGTAGTCGCGCTCGTTCTCCGCCCGGTACAGGTAGTACGCCTCGTCGATGAACAGCACGCCGCCCATGGCCCGCTTGAGGACCTCCCTGGTCCTGGGCGCGGTGTGCCCGACGTACTGGCCGACGAGCTCCT
>JBOHCO010001203.1:0-1644 GCA_050698895.1 Streptosporangiaceae bacterium | reverse complement strand
CCGCGGTGTTCAGCGCGGCGAGCAGGCTGTTGTCCAGGCAGTCCTGGGCCCCGACGAACAGGATGTCCGCACCGGGCGCCATGGTGTGCGAGGACTCGACGTCCAGGGCCTGCTCGGCGAACCAGCCGCTGGCGCCGCACTCGGCCTCGTTGCCCACCGACGCGGGCTCGTCGTTGAAGAACTGCCCCGAGGCCAGCGGGTGGGCCGGGTCGTTCATCCTGAAGTACCGCTGCGCGTCCTTCAGCAGGGTCGGTGAGTCGTAGGCGTCGACGATGGCGATGCCCACGCCGGAGCCGTTGTCACCCTTGTTCACGGCCGTGTTCAGGCCGTAGCCGCCGCGCAGCTGCGCCGGCTTGTAGCCGCAGATGTCGTACGGCAGCGGGCTGGTGAACGGCGCGTACAGCGAGGCCGAGTCCGCGGTGTCGGTCTTCTGGCCCCAGTAGCTCGAGCACGGCTGGGGGTTACGGAAGCCCGCGGGCGGCGGCGGCTCCTGGGCGGCCTTGGCCTTGGCGCCCTTAGCCGCGGCTAGCTGGGTGGTCAGGCTGGTCGTGGCGACGTACTGGTTGACGCCCACCGTGCCCGCCACCGTGCCCGCCATCGAGGACGGCACCGAGATCGCGCTGGTGGCCAGCCGGACCTGGTGTCCATGCACCTTGAACAGGCCGAGCTTGGTGCCGAACGCCTTCTCGACCCGGCTCGCCGTGCCGCGGGCCTCGACGACCAGGCGGTCCTTGGGCACGGCCACGATCTTGATGCCCTGGGAGCGGAGCCACGACTCGGCCCTGGCGACCTCGCCCTTCGTCGGCCCGAACCGCGACGCCCACTGGGCATCGCGCAGGTAGTGGTGGAACAGCTTCGAGCCGGGGCTCGAAACCTCGCGGACGAACTTCTGCGCGCCCGCCGCGTTCCGCAGCGACATGACGAGGTCAAAGCTCACCGAGCTCGTCCCCGCGACCTTTCCAGCCGGGTGCGAGCGCTCCACAGCAGGCGTTAGCGAGCCGCGCAGCGCTACGCGGTTCGGCGTCGGGCTGGCTGATGCGGCGACAGGCATCACCGCCGCCATGACGGATGCGACTAGCGCACCCGACCCAGTCAGTGCCCACCATCGGGCAGCTCTCATGTCTGGCCTCCTTTGTGCATTTAACACCGAAGATCTCGCTTGTCAGCGGACCCCATCGGGACGATAGCGACGGCTGGGCCCACAACGCAATAACCTCAAAAGGAGGTTTGGTACTTGATGTCAGCTAGTTAACAATTATCGCCCGGATTTCCCAGCCTCCACCCAGGGTTCCGGGCCGCTACTCAGGCTCCCCGGGCCGTCAAACCGGCCGCACACCAGGCCGAGGACCGGGCGCCGGACGCGCCGGCCGACCGGGCGCGCCGACCTGGTCCGGACCGGGCAGCCGGACCGTCGAGTCCATGTTTCTGGCTAACTCCCACTATCGTGCCCTCATGAAACTGACGGGAACGACGCCGCGGTCGGCGGTGCGGAGGGGACTACCGGTCACGCCCTGGGCGGGCGCGGCGGCCGCCCTCGCGGTCCTCTTGGTCGGCTGCTCGGCGGCAGAGGCACAGCAGGCCAGGAAAGCTGACCCGCGGCCAGTTACCTCGGTCGTCGAGCACTGGGGATCATTTTTCGGCGGC
>JBOHCO010001202.1:0-1028 GCA_050698895.1 Streptosporangiaceae bacterium | reverse complement strand
ATGGGCCAGCTCATCGGGCACCGGGAGTGGGAGACCCTGTACCACGGCTGGAACTGGGCCGACGTGGTAGCCGACATGGGCTACGTGCGCGACGACGGCAAGACCATGGTCGCCCAGCCGCACCTGGACCTGGATCCCAAGAAGATGTGGACCCTGGACCACCTGCGGCGGATGCCGGAGGTGCAGAGCCCGAACGTGCTGCTCAACCGGATGTCGCCGGAGGAGCGGGCCGCCTGGGCGGCGGACTACAACCGGCAGGGCCCGGCCGGCCGGCCGGCGCCAGCGGAGAGCTGAGCCCCACGGGACAGGAGGGGGTCGCCGGGGCAGCGGCGGCCCTCTGCGCGCCGTGCCCGCAGGTCCGGAGCAGAGTCGACAGCAAGCAGCCCGCACGTAACCCGCGAATAACCGCGAGGGGGTCATGGCCGACAAGCACGTGGTGCGCTTCGAGCCGGTAGGCATCGAGATCGAGGTGGCCGAGGAGCAGACCATCCTGCGGGCCGCCGCCGAGCAGGGCATCATGCTCATGCACGGCTGCAAGGAAGGACAGTGCGCCTCGTGCAAGTCCTTCGTCCTGGACGGGGAGGACATCGAGCACGACCGCTACTCCACGTTCGCGCTGCCCGACTATGAGCTCGAGGAAGGCTACACGCTGCTGTGCCGGGCGCACGCCTACGAAGACCTCACCATCGAGCTGCTCAACTACGACGAGGAGATGATCCGCTCCGGCCTGCCGATCCAGCAGGGCGTCGCGGAGGTGATCGCCAACGACCCGGTCACCCACGACATGCGGCACCTGGTGCTGCGGCTGACCGAGCCGGCCGAGATCAAGTTCTTCCCCGGCCAGTAGGCCACGTTCTTCTACGGCGCGCGCGGGCGCCGCGACCTGTGCTTCGAGGAGGAGCTGCGGGCCCTGGAGGAGAAGCTGCCCGGCTTCCGCTACCTGCCCGCGCTGTCCGAGGCGGGCCAGGACGACGGCTGGGACGGGGAGACGGGCCTGATCACCGAGGTGGTCAAGCGGCACGCGGCCG
>JBOHCO010001201.1:0-2205 GCA_050698895.1 Streptosporangiaceae bacterium | reverse complement strand
GTGCTGCACGGGGATACCCAGATCTCGGCTCGGGGCTTCGACACCTACGGGTCCCGGTCCGCAGTCGTCGGCGCTATCGCGGTGCTCAAGGCCGCCGACAGCGTGCTCGACAAGGCCCGCAAGGTGGCCGCGCACCTCCTCGAGTGCTCCGAGCGAGACATCGAGTTCGACCGTGGCAGGTTCACCATCAAGGGCACTGACCGGGGTGTCACGATCCAGGAGATCGCGTTCGCGGTCTTCGCCGCACACGACTACCCGGAGGAGATGGAGCCCTCGCTGGACTCTGAGGCCACCTTCGACCCCATGAGCCTGTCCTTCCCGCACGGCACCCACCTGTGCGCGACCGAGGTGGACACCGAGACCGGATTCGTCAAGATCCGCTCCTACGTGGCCGTGGATGACGTCGGCGTGGTGGTGAACCCGCTGATTGTCGAGGGCCAGGTGCACGGGGGCATCGCCCAGGGCATCGGGCAGGCCCTGTACGAGGAAGGCGTGTACGACGACGACGGCAACCTGGTGACGACCACCCTGGCCGACTACCTGGTCCCGTCCGCCGCCGACCTGCCGTCCTACGTGACCAGCCGGACCGAGAGCCCGGCGGCCAACCGGCTCGGCGTGAAGGGCGTCGGCGAGGCGGGCACGATCGCGTCCACCCCGGCCGTGGTGAACGCCATCGTCGACGCGCTGCGCCCGCTGGGCGTCCGGGATGTCACCATGCCGTGCACGCCGGAACGCGTCTGGCGGGCCATCATGACGGCGAACACCTCTGGGATGGGCGAAGGGGACGGTGCAGCATGATCCCGGCCAGTTTCGAGTACGTCCGGCCCGCGTCGCTGGATGAGGCTGTCAGGGCCCTGGCCGACGGCGGCGACGACGCCAAGGTCATCGCGGGCGGCCAGTCCCTGATGCCGCTGCTGCGGCTGCGGCTGGCCTACCCCGAACTGCTCGTGGACATCGGGGCGATCGACGAGCTGAGCGGTGTCACCGACGCCGGCGACGCGCTGCTGATCGGCGCCCGGACCACGCATTACCAGGTGGTCCACGACCCGCTCGTCCGCGAGCACTGCGGGCTGCTGGCCGAAGCCACCGCCACCGTCGCTGACCCGGCCGTCCGCCACCGCGGCACCCTGGGCGGGTCGCTGGCCCATGGCGACCCGGCCGGCGACCTGCCGGCCGTCATCCTCGCGCTGGACGGCGTGCTGGTCGTCCGGGGCCCCGGCGGCCAGCGGGAAGTCCCGGCCGGCGACTTCTTCGTCGACTACCTGACCACCGCGCTGGAGCCCGGAGAGATCCTCGCTGGGGTGCGGGTGCCAAAGCTCGGCCAGGGATGGGGCTATCGTTACGAGAAGTTCCATCGCACCGCGCAGGCGTGGGCCACGGTCGGCGTCGCTGCGCTGGCGAGGCGAGCCAACGGCCAGGTAGCCGAGGCCAGGATCGGGCTGACCAACATGGGGGCAGTGCCGGTCCGGGCCACCGCCGCCGAGTCGGCCGTCGCCGGAGCCGACGCCAGCGCCGCGGCCATAGCGGCCGCCGCGGCTGTCGCGGACGAGGGAACGCAGCCACCGGCCGACCTGCACGGGGCGCCCGATTACCGGCGCCACCTCGCGCGGGTCCTGACCGGCCGGGCCCTAGCAGCGGCGGCAGGAGTATGACAGATGGAGCTCAAGCACTCATTCACCGTCCCGGTTCCGCTTGACCGGGCGTGGGATGTGCTGCTCGACGTGAAGCGGGTGGCGCCGTGCATGCCCGGCGCCACCCTCGACTCGGTCGACGGGGATGACATCACCGGCAAGATCAAGGTCAAGGTCGGTCCCATCTCCATGACCTACGCCGGCAAGGCTTCCTTCACCGAGCGCAACCGGGAAGCCGGCGTGGTGACCCTGGAGGCGTCCGGCAAGGAGACCCGCGGCGCGGGCACCGCCTCGGCGTCGGTCCGCTCCGAGCTGACCGGCGATGGCGACCAGACCCACGTCACCGTGCTCACCAGCCTGAACGTCACCGGCAAGCCGGCCCAGTTCGGGCGGGGCGTGATGAACGAGGTCAGCGGCAAGCTGATCGGCATCTTCGCCGGCAACCTGGCCAAGATGATCGCCGCCGGCGATTCCGGCACCCCGGCGGCCGCCGAGCCCGCGGCCGAGGCCGCCGAGACCGCTCCGGCGGTGCCGGCCGAGGCCGCCGCGACCACCGCGGCGCCCGCCAAGACGG
>JBOHCO010001200.1:0-20923 GCA_050698895.1 Streptosporangiaceae bacterium | reverse complement strand
CCCTCGGGGTGGCCGTCATCGGAAGCGTCTATGCCTCGCTGTACGCCTCGCGGCTTACCGGCTCCCTTCCCGCGACTTTGCCGCACACCCTGACGAACCTCGTCCACCAGTCGGTCGGGGCGGCGTTCGGCGTCTCCGGCCAGCTCGCCGCTCACGGCCACCCCGCCCCGGCCACCGCCGTCCGCCAGGCCGCCACCAGCGCCTTCGACCACAGCCTCAGCGTTGGATGCGTCGTCGCCGCAGCCGTCGCCCTCGCCGGCGCGCTGCTCGCCGCCGTCTTCCTGCCTGCCCAGCCCCCGCAGATGCCCGGACCTGAACACCACCAAGCCGAACTGGCGGCGACCGCAAGCGACGGAAAGGACCTCGTGCGATGACCTACGCAGAAACGACTGTCGGCCAGACGATCGGGCGGCTTCTGAGCGAATATCCAGACCTGGACCCGTCTGCCGACGGTGCGCTGGACCTCATCGACCAGTTCCACATCGGCGGTGCCGACGCGGTCGGCCTGCTCATCGGCGGCCTCGCGCTCGCCGAGGGCGACCGTGTCCTGGACATCGGCTCGGGATTCGGCGGGCCCGCGCGGCAGATCGCCCGCCGCACCAGCAACCGCGTCACCGGCGTCGATATCACGCCGGCCTACGTCGACGCCGCCCGCGACCTGACCGCCAGAGCCGGACTGCGCGACCTCGTCGAATTCCGGGTCGCCGACATCGTCACGTTCGAACCTGACCCGCTGTTCCAGGCCGCGATCACGATGCATGTCCAGATGAACGTCCAGGACAAGACCGCCTGGTTCGCGCGCCTGGTCCCCGGCGCACGCCTGGCCATCTGGGAGGTCTGCCAGCCGCGTCAGGCCGACCTGGCCTGGCCGATGCCGTGGTCACTCGACGGCACCGACAGCTTCGTCGTCACCGCCAGCTCACTGCACGCCTCGATCGAGCAGGCCGGCTTCACCGCCACCGAGTGGACGAACGAAACGGCCTGGGTCCAAGCCTGGATCACCGAGACCTTCGCGGACGGCCTGCCCAACGGACCGGCGCTGCCGATGCTCCTCGACGACGGCTACACGCGAGTCATCAACTACATCGGCGCACTCGGCAACGGCACCCTCGAGATCTGGCAAGGGGCCTTCACCAGGGACGCCGGCTAACTCGTCCGCCGAAGGCGTCCGCCCAGGCAGCCTGCCACCGGCCATCCGTCGCCGGGTCAAGCAGGCTCACCGTACTCGACCCGTTCAAGTTCGCCTAAATGAAGATCCATGCCATCGCGCAAGATGAAAGCCCCGACACCCTGGCGGCTGCGCGAGCCGAGCCGACACAGGGCCGAGCCGACACAGGAATGAACGGACTCGTGTTTGTTCAGTCGCTTGTGTCTAAGCGGCCGCAGGGATTCCCTCTCCACTGACGACCCACGCTCTCATCCGGCGGTGAGCCAGCCTGCGCGCTGTGTCGTCGCCGTTAATTAAGCCGCGGAAGTCGCGCCGTCGCGCAATCCGGCGCAGCCTGTCGGCGCGCTGCCGCGCGGGGTGGGAGACCGGGCGCGCCACGGCGCGCTGGCCGCTGCACGGACGCGCGGGGGCAGCTGCGCAACGCACTCCGGATGCTGGGGGAGATGGGCGTGGGGCATTTGCCGGGCGGCCCGGCGCGAGCTGCTGGCGACCGGTTGGGCAGGCCCGCCGCTCGGGGGCGGGCGCTTGACTGCGCACCGGTGAGGGGCGAATACAGGAGAGCCGGCCGGGTATCGGCAGCACGCTGCCGCTCGATGTACTCCGGGTGATTCCTTAGTTCGTCTAACTTAAGAGTGCTCGTCACGCTCGGCCTGATCTTCAGGGAGGAAGCCGCATGCCCGGACTCGTGCCCGCCAGCCCGCGCCGGACCCTCACGGCCGGCCTGCTGGTCACCGCGCTGGCCGGCGCGGCCACGTTTGCCGGCCCGGCAACGGCCGTGCAGGCCCAGCCCCGGACGGCCGCGGCGGTGCCGGGGACGATCAGCACCGTGGCCGGTGGCGTCGGCGGGCCAGGGCCGGCCACCAGCGTGTCGGTGGCCGCGTGCGGCACGCAGAACGACGTCACGCCGTGCGGCATGGCGTTCGGCAGCGGGAACCTGTACCTGACGGACATCGGCGAGAACGGGAACGCAACGGGCGGTCCCGCCGGCAACGTGATCCGCGCGGTCAGCCTGAAGACCGGCGAGCTGACCACGCCCGCGGGCAACGGCACCGATGACGCGTTCGATGACCTGGGCGACGGCGGCCCCGCCACCGCGGCCGCGCTATCGCACCCGGGCGACGTGAACGTCGACTCCGCGGGCAACCAGCTCATCGCCGACACCAATGACTTGCGGGTGCGCGTCATCGCGGCCAGCACCGGCACGTTCTACGGCGTTCCGATGAAAGCGGGCGACATTTACACGGTGGCCGGCAATGGCGTGGACCCGACGCCCACCCAGGGCGCGGTGGCCACCGATACCGGGCTCATCCCGGTGTCGGTGGCGGCGGACAGCGCCGGGGACCTGTTCATCAGCACCCAGTCCAGCGGGGTGTGGATCGTGCCCGCCACCAGCGGCACGCATTTCGGCGCGGCCATGACCGCCGGGCATATCTACCAGCTGGCCGCCTCCACCGCGAAATACGGCGCCATCCGCGTCGACCAGCACGGGAACCTGGTCGACGCCAACGGCAACCTGGTGCAGGTGGTCGCGGCCACGGCCGGCACCTTCTACGGCCAGGCGATGGCCGCCGGCCACGCCTACACTGTCGCCGGCGGCGGGACGGGCGGCCTGGGTGACGGCGGCCCGGCCGTCCAGGCGAGCCTGCTGGGGGCCAGCGGCCTGGCCATCACCAGCGACGGCAGCCTGATCATCGCCGACTCGGGCCATGGCCGGGTGCGGCTGGTGGCGGAGCGATCCGGCACGTCCTACGGCCAGAAGATGACCGCCGGGTCATCTACACGGTGGCGGGCGGCGGCACCAGCCTGTCCAACGGCGCGCCCGCGTTGCAGGCCGAGCTCAAGACCCCGCGTGCGGTCGCCGTGGACAGCGCCGGCAACATCGCGATGGCCGCCGCCTTCAGCCGCCGCGTCCGGGTCGTGGCCGCCGGCAGCGGCACGTTCTACGGCCAGAAGATGACCGCCGGGCACATCTACGGAGTCGCCGGGAACGGGGCCACCTGGATGTCCGGCAACGGCGGGCTGGCCACCAGGGCGCAGGTCTACCCGCTGGCCGAGGCCGTCGATCATTCGGGGAACCTTGTGCTCGCCGACGGCGGGCTGGCGGTCGGGCACAGCCAGCTGCAGATCGTAGCGGCCAGGACCGGCACGTTCTACGGCCAGAAGATGACCGCCGGGCACATCTACGCGGTGGCCGGGGCGGGCCCTGAGGGCTTCTCGGGCGACAGCGGGCCCGCGCTCGACGCGCGGTTCGAGCTGTGGAACGACTCCTCGGGATCCTCGACCGGGCTGGCCGTGGACCACGCCGGCAACCTTGTCTTCGCCGACATGAACAACGAGCGGATCCGGCTGGTCGCGGCCGGGGCCGGAACCTTCTACGGCCAGAAGATGAAGAAGGGCGACATCTACACCGTCGCGGGCGACGGCGGCGGCGGTGACACCGGCGACGGCGGTCCGGCGGTGAAGGCTCAGCTCCCCACGGCCGCCGGTGCGGGCCTCGCGGTCGACGCCCACGACAACATCGTCATCGCCACCTCGCAGGACGGCCTGGTCCGGGTCGTGGCGGCGACGACAGGCACGTTCTACGGGCAGAAGATGAAGGCCGGGGACATCTACCGGGTGGCCGGCACCGGCATGAGCGGGTTCTCCGGCGACGGCGGCCCTGCGCTCAAGGCCCGAATGGGCTATCCGCGCAGCGTGGCGGTGGACGCCCGGGGCAACCTGCTCATCGCCGACAGCTTCAACTACCGGGTGCGAGCCGTCGCCGCCGCGAACGGCACCTTCTACGGCCAGAAGATGAAGAAGGGCTACATCTACACCATCGCCGGCAACGGGACCGACAAGTTCTCCGGCGACGGCAGCTTGCCCACCCGCACGGGCCTGGCGCCGACCGGGGTGTCGGTGGACAGCAGCGGGAACCTGCTGATCACCGATGAGCCCTTTGAGGAGTCGTTTCTATCGTGGGTCAGGGTCGTAGCGGCCCGGACGGGGACCTTCTACGGCGTGCCGATGAAGGCCGACCGGATCTACTCGGTGGCCGGCGACGGGACGCGGGGCTTCTCCGGCGACGGCGGTCCGGCCACCAGGGCCGCGCTGGACACCCTCCAGGACGCGGTCGCGTCCGCCGCCGGCCTGCTGGTATCCGACATCGGCGCCCTGCGGGTCCTGCGGGTCGAGGGCTAGCGGCTCGCCGGCCGACTCTACGGTGTGGCGGTCGGCGCGTTGCCGATCTGGTAGGAGTCGATGACCGGCTGGGCGATGCCCGGGTAGTCGAACATGCCCTGGAAGCTGTAGCTGTCGCCGTCCCAGTAGAAGACCCCCAGGCCCTTGTGGTCCGGCAGCGAGGCCATCAGGGAGACCAGGTCGCGCTGGTAGGACGCTTGGCCGTCCGGGGTAACAGGGTAGCCGGGCACGGTGTCGGGGTAGTTGGCGTCGGCCGGGTTGTACTGGCCATAGCCGCCGATCGGGTCGTACGGGAACTGGTCCTCGGCGATCAGCACGTACTTGTGGAAGCGGTCGATGAGCGCGGTGAGGTTGGCCTTCATCGCCGACACCGGCCCGTGGTACCACGGGTAGTACGACAGGCCGATGACGTCGAAGTGGACGCCGGCCGCGATCATGTGGCTGACGAAGTTGGTCGTCGCCGCGTTGTCGCCGCCACGGTCGATGTGGAGCTGGATGAGGAGCTTGTTCCCGGCCGGGTTGCCGGCCTGGGCGCCGGAGATCGCCGCCTTGAGCAGGGTGGTGAGGGAGTTCCAGTCGGCGGTGTCGGTGGTGTTGCTGAACAGCAGGTGCCCGGAGTCCTGCACGTCCTGGACGCTGCCCCCGGCGGCCTGCGCGTAGGTCAGCGGGGAGGCGAGCGTGATGCCAGTGCCGTCCATCCCGGGCGTTCCGACCGACTTGACCTTCACGATGTCGGTCGTGGCGTCGGCCACCCCGGCGATGCTGTTGCTGGTGGCGAGCGAGCCGATGTCGAGGGTGTCACCGGGCCTGATGCCGCTGGTGCTGCCGACCTGGATGGTGGTCGCGCCCGCCGCCGGGGCGGTGGCGAGCTGGGTGAACTGCCACAGCATGCCCTCGGTGATCTCGTTGCCGATCGCGACCTCGGACACCGGGGTGCCGTTGGCCGCGAACGCCTGGATCGCCGACTGGGTGTAATCGTGCATCGAGGTGGCCAGCTCGGGCAGCGTCTCGCCGAGCCACGCGCCGGGCACGTTCTGGTGCTGCGGGTCGGCCCAGGTGTCGGAGTAGTGGATGTCGAGCAGCAGCTTGGCCCCGGCCGCCTTGGCCATGCTGGCCATCTTGAGGTCGTTGGCCAGCCCGGGGCAGCTCGCGGCGGCGCAGAACGGTGGTTCCGACGGCACGCCGTAGTATCCGCTGACCGGGTTGACCCACAGTCGCAGCCGAACGTAGTTGAGGCCGCCGGTGCGGAAGATGCTCAGGATTGGCTCGCTCTTGCCGTCCAGGGTGTACGTCGAGGGGTCGGCCAGCAGCGTGGACAGGTCGCTGCCGAGCTGGAGCTGGCTGGATTGCTGCGTGGTGGCCGGGGCGAAGACCCGGAACTCCTGGGCGCAGATGTTCTCTTCCCGTGGCACCTGATAGGTCAGGGTCACGTAGCGGGCCCGCACCGTGGCGTCGATGTTGGCGGAGGTCCCGGAGAACAGGTACTGCGGGCCCGGCGAGATACCGTTCTGGTCCCCGGCGGCCTCGTTCGGGAAGGCGGCCTGCCCAGGCCGGGTGGTGCCGGTGGACACGGCGTAGGTCGCGCCGTCCCCGGCCTGCTCGCCGGAGAAGGTGATGCCGGTCCCGGTCACGGGCTCGACACGGCCGAGGTCGATGGTCACCTGGTGCACGCCCCCGGTGCTCGGGCACCAGCGGCTGGTGCCGTCGCCGTCGTTGATGTTGCTCAGCGGCTCGCCGGGGGCCGAGCCCGAGTTGGCGCGCGCCCTCTTGCCGATCGCGACGTTCAGGCCCGGCGGCAGCGGCGGCAGCGTGCCGGGCAGCGCGGCATTGCCGAACGTGGGGGACTGGGGCGGCTGCGGCGCCGGGGTCCCGGACGGGACCGTGCCGACCGGCTGGACGCCAGTCCCGTAGCTCGTGGCCCCGGACCCGACCCGGTAGGCGTCCACGGTCGGCTCGGCCGCGCCCGCCGGGGTGAACTCGCCGAGGCTGCCCTCAGTGTCCGGGGAGAGGTAGAAGGCGCCGAGGCCGAGCCCATGGGGCAGCGAGGCCAGCAGCGAGACCAGGTCTCGCTCGTAGCTGGCCTGGCCGGCCGGGGTGATCAGGTACCCGGGCAGGGTGTCGGGGTAGGGCACGGTCTCGGAGTAGCTGCCGTAGCCGGTAACGTCGGCGTAGGGGAACTGGCCCTCGGCGATGACAACTGGCTTGCGGAACTGGGCGATGAGGCTGAGCAGATTCGCCTTGAGATCGGTCAGCGAGCCCTGCAGCCAGGGCGAGTAGGTCTCGCCGATCACGTCGAACGGCACCCCGGCCGCGGTCATGTGCGCGAAGAAGTCCGCCGATGTGGTGGCGTCCGCGCCGGCGTCGATGTCGAGCTGGATCTGGAGCTTGTTCCCGGCCGGGTTACCCGCCTGGGCGCCGGCGATACCGGCCTTGAGCAGGGCGGCCAGCGCGCTCCAGTCGCTCTGCCCCGCCGGCCCCGGCACCAGGTGCCCCGCCGGCCACAGGAAGCCCTGGGTGATCTCGTTGCCGATGGCCACCTGCGAGACCGGCGTCCCGTTCATAGCGAACGCCCTGATCACCGATTGGGTGTAGGCCCGCACTGTGCCGGTCAGTTGCGGCAGCGACTGGCCAGCCCACGCCGCCGGCGTGCCCTGCGCGGTGGAACTGGCCGGGCTATCGGAGTACTCGATGTCGAGCAGGATCTTCATCCCGGCCGCCTTGACCTTCGCCGCGGTCGCCAGGTCGTTGGCCAGGCTGAGGCAGGTGCTGCCGCAGCCGGCGGGGTTGACCAGCAGGCGAAGCCGGGCGTAGCTGGTGCCGCCGCTCTTCAGGATGCTCAGCAGCGGCGCGCTCTGCCCGTTCACTGTGTAGGTGCCGGTGTCGGCCGGCAGGCCGGACAGGTCGTCGCCGAGCTCAAGGCCAGGGTCCGGCTGCGCGCGAGGGGAGAAGACCCGCAGTTCCTGGACGCAGATGTTCTGCTCGCGGGGGACCTGGTAGGTCAGCGTCACATAGCGGGCGGGCACGGTCGCGTTCACGTCCGAGGCCGTCCCGGCGAACAGGTACAGCGGGCCCTGCACGATGGTGTTCCGCTCGCCGACCGCCTGGTTTGGCAGAGGCTGCTCATCGTTAGGGCTGAGACCGGCGCTGATGCTGTAGATCGATCCGTCGCTGCCCTCCTCGCCGGAGAACGTAACCCCCGTCCCGCTGACGTCCACGGTGCGGCCCAAGTCGAGGGTCACACGGTGGATGCCCAGGGCGCTCGGGCACCACCGGGTCGTCCCGTCCCCGTCGTCGATGTTTCCCAGTGACGTGCCCGGGGCCGAACCCGAGTTCGCCATGGCCCGGCCGCCGATGGCGATGTTCAGGCCGTCCGGCAACAGCGGGAGCGTACCCGCCGCCGGCACCGCGGCCGCTGCGCCCGTGGCCATGATCCCGCCGACCAGCGCCAGCGCCGAGCCGAGCAGCGTGCCCTTCCTCAGCAGCGCGCTCTTCGCGAGCAGTCTCCCGGCATGCGGCAGACCCCCACCGGAGTAGCAATGTAGTCAGACCAACCTGATCAGAACACCACAGAAATAAACCCAAACAAACATCAACTCAACCGTTCTTCCGGTCACATTCGTCTGGAAATCAGGTCCCGTGTCTAGGGGCTGCCGGTCGACGCGGCAGCCGGCGTGTCCCCAGCTGTTACGCGCCATCCCATCCCGTTTCGACGAAAGTGCCGTGCCCCGGTTGGGGCTGCCCCGCACTCTGCCGGGCTGAGCACCGCGGGCAGGGGTCACCGGTCTTCCAGGTGACGACCCGGATGTAGCTGGAGCCCGGGATGCACGGTGCCGAGGGGTGACGTCATAGGGCAGGTGAGCGGATTTCAGGGTGACCGGCACGGTGCCGAACGCCGCCTGGAGTCCTGCGCGGACGGTGGCCAGGCCGTAGGGAGTGGCGACCGGGCTGGCGGCGCGGAACGGGTGTGACCACGGGCCGCCAGAGAGCAGCAGTGCGTTCTCCCAGAAAGCGCGGAGCAGGACGGCGCCACGGTAGTCCGGATTCTCCCGGCCGTTCCATGCGGCCAGCACGTGGCAGCAGTCGCCGGTCGCGGCGTCTGCACCACGGTACGTACGATGTCCCGATGTACCTCCTGGCGCCGCGATATCGAGCGCTGGGTAATACCGGGTTATACTAACCGTGTGAAGACTGCGATCTCTCTCCCAGATGACACCTTCGATCAGGCTACCCAGCGCGCCGAGGAGCTCGGCATCAGCCGGTCAGAGTTCTTCGCCCGCGCCGCCCGCAGGTACCTCGACGAGCTCGCCTCACGATCGCTGACGCAGCAGATCGACGAGGCGCTCGAGGCGGCTGGCGCGGACGACTCCGGCTCCGCTGCCGTTGCGGCCGGCCGCAGGCATCTGGCCAGCCAGGACGACTGGTGACCCGCCGCGGCAGCATCTGCTGGGCCGATCTCGGAGAGCCGCGCGGTAGCAAGCCTGCTAAGCGCCGTCCTGTCCTGGTGATCCAGGCCGATCCCTTCAATGCCAGTCGGCTGAACACAGCTGTGGCCGCGGTCATCACCTCTAACACCGGTATCGCGGTCATGCCGGGTAATGTTTTCGTTCCTGCAGCTGCATCCGGCTTGCCACGTGACTCGGTTGTCAATGTCACCGCCCTCGTGACCCTCGACAAGACCGACCTGGACCCCGAGACCGGGCACCTCCCTGCCTCGCTCATGGACGATGTCGATCGGGGGCTCCGCCGCGTGCTCGGGCTATAACGGACCACTCAGGTCGCGGCACGACCGGACGCCCCCAGCTCCGGGCTGTAATCGCTGCCCCGCCCGGCCGCGAACCGGGCAAGCACCTTGATCGTCCTTGAATACTGCCCGATCGTCGACTCCAGGTAGCCTGCCGCGCGTAACTCCGCGACCACTACCGAGCCGATCCCTGTCACCGTCGTATCCATCGTCGTCTCCTTCCACTGACGCAAGGGATACGACGGACGATAACTGGGCCTTCGAGGTTAACCGGGATGCGGTTATCGCCTGATCGCTTAGAGTGATGTCCGGCTGTTACCCTGCGTGCCCGTGTCTGGTGCGCTGTCGTTCGGATGCGCAGCCCGGCTGCGGCGTGTCGCGGTGATGGGGGAGCCCGCGGCTTCTACGATCTTGGGCCTTACCACAGGAGCAAGATCATCAGGAAGCCGCGGGCATCGTGTTTCAGGATACGGGGTCTGCGCTGTTCGGCGTGGACGGACTGCAGGTCGTTGACGTGCAGTCCGGGCCGGATGGCGCGCTGGAAGTGTGGGCGTTCACGGACTGGCCCGGCGCGGCGGCGTGCCCGGACTGCGGGGCGCTGTCGGACCGGCCGCACGAGACGGTGCTGGCCCGGCCGCAGGACGCGCGCCGGGCCGGAGACCCCGTTGACCTGCGGTGGGTCAAGCGGCGGTGGAAATGTCCGGCCGAGGGCTGCGAGCGGAAGACGTTCACCGAGTCGCTGCCGCAGGTGCCGCCGCGCTGCCGGGTCACCGCCCGGCTGCGGGACCAGGCCGCCCGCGAGGTCGCGGACCGGGGCATCACCCCGGCCGAGGCGGCCCGGCACGCCGGCCTGTCCTGGCCGACCGTCCACGACGCGTTCGCCGGGCGGGCTGATCAGGTCCTGGACCCCGCGCCCGGGGCGGTGGCGCGGCTGGGCATCGACGAGCACCGCCGGGGCCGGCCCCGCTGGCGGATCGACGAGGAGACCGGGGAGTACGTCCAGCTCGCGGACCGGTGGCACACCTGCTTCTACGACCTGTCCGGGGAGCAGGGCATGCTCGGCCAGGTCGAGGGCCGCACCGCCGGGGACACCGCGTACTGGCTCGCCGGCGCGACGCCCGCCTGGCGGGACGCGGTGCAGGTCGTCGCCATCGACATGTGCACGATCTATTCCTCGGCGGTCCGGCGGATGCTGCCGCGGGCGGTGATCGCCGTGGACCTGTTCCACGTCGTGCAGCTCGCCGTCAAGATGGTCGGCGACGTGCGCCGCCGTGCTGTGCGCGGCAAGTACGGGCGGCGCGGCAAGTCGGGGGATCCCGAGTACGGGGTCAAGGGGCTCCTGGTCAGGAACCTGGAGAACCTGACGCCGGACCAGTTCGCCAAGGTCATCGAGACCCTCGACGCCGACGCGGACGGCCAGGAGATCGCCCTGGCCTGGATCGCGAAGGAGAAACTGCGCGACGCGCTGAACCTGCGCGCCCGCGTCACCGGGTCCGCCCCGTGCGAGCGCCGGGTCCGCGGCCGCCTGTTCGCCTTCTACGACTGGTGCGCCCAGAACGAGGCGATCCCCGAGCTCCTCACCCTCGCCCGCACCATCTCCCGCTGGGAGGACGAGATCGTCAACGCCGTCCTGACCGGCGTCACCAACGCCACCTCCGAGAGCCTCAACCGGCTCGCCAAGCTCGAGGCCCGCCTCGCCTACGGCTTCCGCAACCCCGCCAACCAGCGCCGCCGCGTCCGCACCGCCTGCACCCGCGGCGCCCGCCGAGACCAGTCGCGCACCGCAACCAGAACCCGCACACGCTCAGTAACTAACCGGCAACCCAGTCCCGGTTAACTTCGAAGAGCCCCTTTAGCGAAGTCCACCCACGGGACGCGCTCACGCGCGGCGAAGCGGTGCACCGCCGTGGTGAAGCGGTCGGTGATCCTGGCCAGCGGGGCGGTCGAGGCGATCGGCAGGCCCAGCTGCCGCTGCACGTAACCCAGCAGCCCGCCCGCGTGCTGCAACTGCGGGACATACACGTTGAGATACATCCGGTCGATGCACTCCACCTCGAACACCACATGATCGGAAAGCACCTCGACGGCGGTACGCGGTAGCGTCATCACAAGCTCCGGTCGGACGACTCGGCCTAGCGGCCACCTACCGCCACAGGCGGCATATAACGGGACACACGCTGTCACCGTCCGTCGCCGGCCGGAGCCCTGTCAACTAACCCCAGCCACCACCACACGGCTCGTCGGGCTGGGGCGAAGCCCCGTTAGAACTGAGGTCAGAAGGCCCGCGCGGAGGAGAGCAGCAAGTCCATGGCGTCATCACGGGGAACCGCATGTACCGCGAGTCCAGCGGTCGGCATCACCAGCGGCTACATCAGCACCACGCGCATGCACCGGGCGCACCGGCGCTGGACGGAGCCGTGGCCGCCGGGTGATGACCCCGGCCGCCGGAGCGGTACTGGTCTCGAGTTCCGGGTCCTGGGGCCGGTCGAGATACTGCGCGACGGTGTTCCCGAGGCCCTGCCCGGCCGGACCACGACGATCATCCTGGCCGGGCTGGCGCTATCGCCGAGCCGCATCGTGCCCAACGACACGCTCGTCGACTGGACCTGGGGCGCCCGGCTGCCGGCCCGCCCGCGCGCCGCGCTGCAGAGCGGCATCTCCCGGCTGCGCAGGCTGGTCGGCGAGGAACTGGTCGAGACCGCCGGGCTCGGCTATCGCCTGCGCGCCGGCGCCGATCAGCTCGACCTGGTTCGGTTCCGCGAGCTCGTCGCCATCGGGGCCAGCGCCGCGGACGACGGCGCGCCCGAGCGCGCGCTGGTCTCGCTGGACCGGGCCCTCCGGCTGTGGCGTGGTTTCCCCCTGAGCAATGTGGACTCGCCCGCGCTGCACCGCGACATTCTGCCCGGCCTGACCGAGCGGTACCTGCGGGCCGTCGAGCTGCGCTCCGACCTGTGCCTGCGGCTGGGTCGGTACTCCACCGTGGTCCAGGACCTGTCGGCCGTGGTGCCGCAGCACCCGTTTCATGAGCGGCTGGCCGGCCAGCTGATGATCGCGCTGGTCAAGAGCGGGCGGCGGGCCGACGCACTGGCCGCCTACGACCGGCTGCGGCGGACGCTGACCGAGGAGCTCGGCATCGATCCCAGCGCCGCGCTCCAGGCGCTCCAGGGCCGGATCCTGCGCGCGGACTGCGGCTGGGAGACACAGGACTGGGCCAGCCAGCCCGACTGGCTGCGTCAGTTCTAGCCTCGTTCGCTAGTGATCATTCATGAGATCGATTAAGTCACCTCCGGCGCTACTCAGCCGTGTCCACCCACGACGAGTCGAGTGCGTGTACCGAGGGGCAGCCCACCAGGGCCAGCGTCGTGCTCAGCTCCTCGTGCAGGATCTGCACCGCCCGCCGGACGCCGGCTTCCCCGGCCGCGCCCAGCCCATACCCGAGCGCACGGCCGGCCAGGCAGGCCCGTGCTCCGAGCGCGAGCGCCTTGACGATGTCGGCCCCGCGCCGGATGCCGCCGTCGAAGTACACCTCAGCCTGGCCGGCGACCGCGTCGGCGACAGCCGGAAGTGCCCGGATCGCGGATGGCGCGCCATCAAGCTGACGCCCGCCGTGATTCGAGACCACGATCGCCTCGGCGCCAAGGCGCACCGCCTGGCGCGCGTCCTCGGGGTCAAGGATGCCCTTGACCACCAGCGGGCCGCTCCAGCGCTCGCGGAACCAGCGCAGGTCCTCCCAGGTCGCGGCCGGGTTGAACTGCCTGTTGGTGTGGGCGCTCAGCGTCGTCGCGGCCAGCCCGTGGTCACCCGGCAGGTTGCCCCAGCCAATCCGGGGGTTGCGGACGTAATCCCGGGACCAGCGCGGATGAGCCAGTCCGCCAGCGACCGCGCGCCAGGTGACCCGCGGCGGGACGCTGAAGCCGTTGCGACGGTCCCGGTCGCGGTTGCCCGAGCAGGGCACGTCCGCGGTCACCACGAGCACCGACACGCCCGCGGCGCGGGCGCGCCGCAGCATCTCCTCAACCAGGCCGCGGTCGCGCCAGATGTACATCTGGAACCAGGTCGGCTCGCTAACCGCGGCCGCCACCTCCTCGATCGGGCAGGAGGCCATGGCCGCGAGCACGCAGATCGAGCCGGCGTCGCAGAGCGCGCGGGCCAGCGCGACCTCGGCGCCGGGATGCAGCAGCCCGGTCAGGCCCATCGGCGCACCGATCAATGGCAGCGACAGCGGCCTGCCCAGCACGCAAGTCGACGTTTCGATATGCGAGACGTCCACCAGGACATGCGGCTTCAGCTCCATCGCCTGGAGCTCGGAGAGGTTGCGCTCCGCGGTCAGCTCGTCTCCGGCGGCACCATCGAGGTAGTCGAAGACGACCTGCGGAATCCGGCGCCGGGCGGCGGCGCGCAGCTCACCGATCGTGCCGGCCCGCGCCGCCCGGCTCTCATCCTGAAGAAATGCCCGTGCTCGCCGGGGCGCCATGCGGAAATCCGCTGCCACCTGGCGGGCCGATATCGTCAGGAAATCATTCATGCCGCTGATCATCGCACCTTCCCCTCGCGACAACAGGGCGGCGAGTGCGTATCCCCAGCTGTTGACGACCTTCGTCCGTCAACCTTAGGCTCGCAATCATTAAATTGCCGGAGCAATACAGGGCCACGATAAACACCGGATATCTCCTGAATTTCAGGGTCAATGGACGTAAACTCTTCTCGGCGACGCAGTGGCCGTAATTCCAGCCCCGAGCCCGCCCCTATGACCGCGGTCCGATACGAGAAAAAAGGGCACGTCGCCTACATAACCCTGAACCGGCCCCAGGTCCTGAACGCGATGGACGAGCGCATGCATGAGGACCTGGCGCTGGCGTGGGATGAGGTGGAGGCCGACGACGATGTATGGGCCGCCGTGCTCGCCGGGGCCGGGCACCGGGCGTTCTCGGTCGGCCAGGATCTGACCGAGCTGGCGAATCGCATCGGTCAGGGCACAGCGGGGACAGCTACGTTCGGAAGCCGGGGAAAGCCGGGCTGGCCGCGCCTGACCGAGCGGTTCGACCTAGCCAAGCCCGTCGTGGCCAAGGTACGGGGATATGCCCTGGGCGGCGGGTTCGAGCTCGCGCTGGCGTGCGACATCATCGTCGCCGACGAGGACGCGACATTCGCCCTGCCCGAGGCCAGGCTCGGCCTCGTCGCCGGGGCGGGCGGTGTCTTCCGGCTAACGCGCCAGCTGCCCTGGAAAGTCGCGACGGGGCATCTGCTGACCGGCCGGTCGCTGAGCGCTCGCCGAGCCTACGAGCTGGGCCTGGTCAACGAGATCGTGGCCGCGGACGACCTGGATGCCTGCGTCGAGGAATGGGTCGCTGACATTCTTCGCTGCGCTCCTCTGTCGGTCCGGGCGACCAAGGAGGCCGCGTCCAAGTCAGCCGCGATGTCGCTGGAGGCGGCGTTCGCCACCCGCTATCCGTGGGAAGAGCGCCGGATGCACAGCCGGGACGCCACCGAGGGCCCGATCGCGTTCACGCAGAAACGCGAGCCGCGCTGGGAGGCACGCTGAGCCCGGCGGTCCGGGATAACGCTGAGCCAATGTGGCACCGGCCGTCTCAGCGGGCGGCAGCTGACGGATCGATGATCCGCGCTCGCGCGTTCAGGTCCTGGGCGAAGTCCTGCCACATCCGGGCGTACAGGCGAGCCAGCTGAACGACGGTGGTCACGCAGTGCGGGGGCACGGCCGCGGCCACGTCAGGAAGCTGGTCCGCGCTGACCGCGTTCATGTACAGCAGCCGCAGCATCTCCCTCCCCTGGTCGTTACGCAGCGACGGGTCGCGGAGCAGCTTCTCCACGGTGGCGGCCGGATCCGGCGCCGGCGCCGGCCGGATCCCGGGCTGCGGGCGAGCAGCAGGCGCGGGGACGGGACCCGAAGGCGGGGCCGATGCGCCCTCGCTGCCAGCCGCCCCGTTCACCTGATCCCCGCAGGCCGCGCGGGCGGTGCCTGGCTTCTGGGGCACGGGCGGTTCCCCGCGCGCCAGCCGATTGCGTACGTCGAGCACCGTCGCCGGCGATATGCCCGCGGCACGGGCCACGTCCCGCAGCGATGCTTCCGGCTGGCTGATGAGTAGCTCCGCGGCCCGTCGCCGGCCTTCGCCGCTATCGAGCGGCCGGACTCGGCCGTCCCTGCCGACCCGCGCGTTCGACTGCGGGACATGATCGGATGAACGTTTCCTGATGGCCGCGATGGTCTTCGCCGCCAGGCCCGCTGCCTGTCCGATGGCCCGGTCTGACAGGTGCCGGTGCGAGGTGATGATCCGTTCTGCGGCGGCGCGGCGATCAGCATGAGACAGCGGAAGCCCGTGCGTAACGTTCTCCTGGACGGCACGCAGGAATATGTCGTCGGCGCTGCCGTCGAAGAACATGACCTCGATCGTCTCGCGGGCCTGCAGGGAAGCGGCCATCAGGCGGTGCATCCCGTCGATCACCCGCATGGTGTTCCTGTCCACCAGGATCGGGGGAAGGCTTGCCTCCATCTCGGCCAGTCGCGTGATGTGGGCCCGGTCCTCACCGTTCAGCCTGGGCGAGTCGCCCGGCAGGATCGACAGGAGGGGAACGGTCACCACTTCGGGGGCGCCTGCGGCCTGGCCGCCGGCACTCGGACTCGTAGTCGCTCCGCTGCGTGCCCGCTGGGCCGAATGGTGACCCTGGGACGAACGGTGACCTGAATATTCCACGGCTGATTCCCTCCGCATGCACCTGTCGGTCACTGCCCTCAGTCTTGATTGGTCAATGGGTGCCAGCCTGGCGATCGGCTGACAGCGAGTTGCCGTACCTGACGACCGGCCTACCGGGCCATTTCTTGTCTTCTCTGGCGCTCGGTACGGCGGATCGTGGCTGCCGGGCTGCCGTACTACGCTTTCTAGCCATTTCTGAGACAACCCGGAGAATTGCTCCTGACGTTAAGGGCGGCTGCCAGTGTTATTAATGTTTGGAGAGTGAATATCGTGGCCGCTGGGTCGGCGGCGGCCGCCCTGTTTCACCGCGGTAATGGCGTTCTAGGCTGACCCCGGGCAATGGCCCGCCCGGAGAGGAGCCAGCGGATGCCGCGGGTCAGTGATACGCGAGTCGTCGCCTATGAGCCGCTGCTTTCACCGGCAGCGCTGCTGGACGAGCTGCCGCTCGAGGATGCCTGGGCGGCGGCGGTGGAGCGATCACGAGCCGAAGTCCGGGCCGTGCTTGACGGAGCCGATGACCGGCTGCTGGTGGTGTCCGGGCCATGTTCGGTGCACGACCCCGCGGCAGCTCTCGAGTACGCGGGCCGGCTGGCCGGCCTGCGCGACCAGCTCGGCGCCGACCTGCTCATCGTCATGCGGGTGTATTTCGAGAAGCCGCGCACCGTGACCGGCTGGAAGGGACTGATCAACGACCCGGGGATGGATAGCAGCTATGACGTGCACCGCGGTCTTCGCCTGGCCCGCCGCCTGCTGCTCGACGTGGTCCGGCTCGGCCTGCCGGTGGGCTGCGAGTGGCTCGATCCGGTCACGCCGCAGTACCTGGCTGACACGGTGACCTGGGGGGCAATCGGCGCGCGCACCACCGAGAGCCAGGTGCACCGGCAGATGGCGTCCGGAATGTCGATGCCGATGGGGTTCAAGAACGGCACCGACGGAGATGTGCAGGTGGCGGTGGACGCGTGCCGGGCCGCGGGAGCGGGCCACACGTTTTTCGGAGTCACGCACGCGGGTGCGGCCGCCGTAGTGACGACGTCGGGCAACCCGGACACCCACGTGATCCTCAGGGGCGGCCGCTCCGGCCCGAACTACCAGGCCGAATACGTCTCTAAGGCCCTGGACCTCATCAGCGGAGCGGGGCTGCCGAGACGAGTGATGGTGGATGCCAGCCACGGCAATAGCGGCAAGGATCACCGCCGCCAGGCGTTGGTGGCAGGCTCCCTCGCTGACCAGGTGGCGGACGGGGAACAAGGGCTGGCCGGGATCATGCTGGAAAGCTTCCTGCTGGAGGGCAGGCAGGAACCGGGTGACCCGGCGCGACTGGTCTACGGCCGCAGCGTGACTGATGCCTGCATGGACATTGGCGCGACGGCGAAGTCGCTGGCCATGCTCGCGTCCGCGGTACGGTGCCGTCGGGGCCGATCAGAGTCGTGCTGATCAGCTCGACGCCGCTGTGTGCACGGCACTACGGGAGAAGCCGATGTGGCAAGGGAACGTGGGCGGCTCGTGAGCGTCTCCCATGTCGGCCGTAGCGCGGAGCTGCATGCCCGCCAGCGCGCGCCCGACATGCTCGGGATTGATGATCAGCTCAACGAGGTCACATTGGGAGGGCTGGCCGCTATTGGCGCCAACGACCACGCGGAACGACACCCTGCCGTCCGGCTCCGAGGTGATTGCCACCTCGGCTTCTATAATTCCAGGGACCTCAGGCAGCGCCATTCTTCCTCCACCGTGCCCCCGCAAACCCGTGCCCCCGCAAACCCGTGTGCCGCAAATCCGTGTGCCAACCGATGACATCCTGCAGTTGAACATGCCTGATGGAACCATAGCCGCGATCGTCACGAGAGTTAACTTTTGCCACTGCACCGCACGCCGACAAAGCAAATTCGGACGCCGGAACTTCTCCTGGTACGCGGCCCGGACCAGGCTACGCCCGCCCGCCTGGCGGTCCAATCACAGGCCACCATGATCAGCGTCAGCACGAGGCGGTCACCAGCGAGGACGGCACGCAGTTGCGCCGTTACGTGCGACACGAGGGGAAAGTTTTTACTACCGCAATCCCGGCGCTAAGGTCGCAAAGAGTGCACGAGGTGTGAGACTGGACTCATGAGGCACGGGGCAATGGGGAGCGAGTCGGGGTCGCGGTTCGGGGGGCTGATACAGACATACCGTCGGCAGGCAGGACTGACCCAGCTGGAGCTGGCCACGAAGGCCGGGCTCAGCTTAGGCGCCCTGCGGGACATCGAGCAGAGCCGCCGTCGGCCAAGATCCACTTCGCTGGCCGCGCTGGCCGATGCCCTGGACCTGGACCCCGACAAAGGCGCCAGCCTGCTGGCTGCCGGCCGCGGGCTGCCGGCGTCGCGGCAGCCCGTGCCACCGCCTACCACTCCGACCGCGGATCAGGCGCGGTCTGGCCAGGGACTGTGGCTGGCCGTACTCGGGCCGCTTGAGGCCTGGCGGGACGGGGCGCCGTTGTCGCTTGGACCTCCGGCCCGGCGGGCGGTGCTCGGAGTGCTCCTGATGGAGCCGGACGTACTGGTGCGCCGGGACACGGTGATCGACATGCTGTGGGGCGAGGAGCCCCCGCGCACCGCCGTAGGTCTGGTGCAGGCGCACGTGAGCAGGCTGCGCAGCGTTCTGGAACCGGGGAAGCGGGGCGTCGGCGACGACGGGATGATCAAGGCGGTCAGGAGTGCGTACAAGCTGAGCGTCTCTGGCCAGGAGCTGGACTTGCTGGTCTTCAGGGATCTGGCCGCGCGGGCGGCCTCCGCGCGGGCGAGCGGTGATGACGTGACTGCCTGTGAGCTGTACGAGCAGGCGATCGCGCTGGGGCGGGGGGATCCGCTGGCTGACGTAGACGTGCTGTCCGATCATCCCAGCGTCGCCTTGCTTCGGCAGCAGCTGACCAGCGTGCTTCTGCGGTATGCCGAGGTAGCCTGCGCACTGGGTCAGTACCGCCGCTTGCTGCCGCGGCTGCAGGCACTGGCCGTGGCGGAGCCGCTGAACGAGCCGGCCCACGCCTGGCTGATGATTGCCCTGGCCGGCTCGGGGCAGCAGGCGGCCGCCATCCACGTTTACGAGGCTCTGCGCTGGCGCCTGGATCGGGAACTTGGGCTCTACCCCGGCGAGGAACTGGCCGAGGCTCATCTGCGCGTGCTGCGTCAGGACATCCACGCCGGAAGCGCCAGGCGGGTACACCCGCACCGCGCGGCGCAGGCCAGCCTGCATGTCGTGCCGAGGCAGCTGCCCGCGGCCTCGCCGCACTTCACTGGCCGAGCGGGTGAGCTTCATGCGCTCTCGGGCCTGCTGGAGCCCGAGCCAGACAAGACGGAGCCAGGCAGGACGGAGTCAGGCAGGACCAGAGGCGTGGTGATCGCCGCGCTGACGGGAATGGCCGGCATCGGCAAGACCGCGCTAGCGGTTCACTGGGCCCACCAGGTCGCCGACCGGTTCCCCGACGGGCAGTTGTTCCTGAACTTGCGCGGGTTCGGCCCCTCCCGAGCGGCGGTAGCTCCCTGCGAGGCACTATCCAGCCTGCTGAGCGCGCTCGGCGTGCCGGACGCGCTCATTCCCGCGGACATGGCCGCGCGGGCCGCCTTCTTACGCAGCAGGCTGGCTGGCCGCCGCATCCTCATGGTGCTCGACAACGCGGAGGACGCGGAGCAGGTCCGGTCGCTGATGCCGGGAACACCTGGGTGCCTGGTCCTGGTCACCAGCAGGAACCGGCTGACTGGCCTGGCTGCGGCCGAGGGCGCGCGCCTGATTCCGCTGGATGTCCTGGCCGACTGGGAAGCACGCGACCTGCTCGTCAAGAAGCTGGGCTCCACACGGGCCGGGGGCGAGCTGATGGCGGCGCGCGAGCTGGTCGAACTGTGCGCCCGGCTGCCGCTGGCGCTGTGCGACGTGGCCGCCCGCGCCGCCTCGCGGCCCAGGCTGCCGCTGAGCAGGCTGGCCACCGAGATGAGGGACGAGCAAGGGCGGCTCGACGCGTTAGAGACCGGGGAGCCGGCTACCAGCGTCCGGATGGTGTTCTCCTGGTCGCGCGCCCGGCTAAGCCGGCTGGCGGGACGGATGTTCAGCCTGCAGGGGATACACCCAGGGCCGGACATTACCGTTCCGGCCGCGGCCAGCATGGCCGGGCTGCCGCTCAGCCAGGTTCACGGGGCGCTGGCGGAGCTGTGTGATCAGCACCTCATCACCGAGTACGTCCCTGGCCGCTACATGTGCCATGCCCTGCTGCGCACCTACGCGGCGGAGGCGGCAGGTGTCCGCGACAGTGTCACCGACCGCCGCGCCGCCATACACCGCGTGCTGGACCACTACCTGCACACCGCTAATCAGGCATCGGCGGCCCTCTACCCCCACTCGGTCCAGCTGACCCGTGGCCAGCCCATGCCCGGCGTGCGGCCCGAGAAGATCGTCAGCCCGGCCCAGGCGGCCCAGTGGTTCGAGAACGAGCGGCATGCGCTGCTGGCCGCGATCGTTCACGCGGCCACCGAAGACTACGCTCCGCATGCCTGGGAGCTGCCTCATGCCGTCGGGTCGTTCTTCCAGGGCGAGGAGTGCTGGCGAAAGCTGACGGCAGCCCAGCAGTCCGCCTTAGCGGCCGCCGACGAGCTGGGCGATCTGGCCGGGCAGGTGCTGGCCCACTACCATCTCGGCGTGCTGACATTCCGGCTCGGCGATGACGACAGCGCGTGCCAGCATCTGGGTGAGGCCATCGAGCTGGCCGGGAACGCAGGTAACCACAAGATTCAGGCGCTGGCGTGCTTTGCCCGCGCCTATGTCCTGCGATCGCGTTATGACGGCTTCCCGAAGCTAACCAGGGTCACGGCGTGATCTGAGGCTAGTAGCCGGCCTCGCGGGTGGGCCGGGATGGCCGGGTCCGGCCGCTCGACGGCGCGCGGGCGTGTCGCCGGCGACGGCGCGCGATGTCGGCCAGCGACTGGAACGCGGTGAGAAGCCCACGCTGGCCCGGCCCATTCCGACCCAGGCCAGTAATCTCGTGTTTCCGAGTTTCTCTGGCGAAGTGACCGAGGGCCAGAGGGGTTGCGGCGGGCGCGGCTGGTGGGCGGGATGGGGCTGCGGGCCTGATTTGCCGGTGATGAGCTGACGGGGCAGCATCGG
>JBOHCO010001199.1:0-3913 GCA_050698895.1 Streptosporangiaceae bacterium | reverse complement strand
ACGCCGATGTCGAAGCCCTGCCCGAAGTAGCGGACATCCACCTGGTAGGTGACGCTGTGCTCGGCCTCGGGCACGCCCTGCCCGGCCAGCCGCTGCGAGGCGGCCGACGACAGCCCGCGCAGGATCTGCGCCAGCTCCTCGCCGGTCAGCTCGGCGAACCGCCGCAGGCAGGTGCGGGCGGACTCATCGCGCGCTGAGGTGGTCGCGTCGCCGAGCGCGCACAGCACGCCGGGCGAGGGCGGCACGATCACCGGCCAGGCCCCGGTGAGCCGGCCGAGCGCGTTGGCGTGCAGCGGGCCGGCCCCGCCGAAGGCGACCAGCGCGAAGTCCCGCGGGTCGAACCCCTGCTGCACGCTGACCAGGCGCAGGCCGCCGAGCATGTTCTCGTTGACGATGTCGATGATCCCGGCCGCCGCGGCCTCGGCGCTGGGCAGCCCCATCGCGTCGGCCACCTTCTGCACCGCGGCGCGGGCCGCCTCCGCGTCGAGCGTTATCTCCCCGCCGGCCAGCGCGGCGGGCAGGTAGCCGAGGACCAGGTTGGCGTCGGTGACGGTGGGCTCGCTGCCGCCCTTGCCGTACGCGACCGGGCCGGGGTCGGCACCCGCCGACTGCGGGCCGACCCGCAGCGCCCTGGTCAGCTCGGGCACGTGGGCGATGGAGCCGCCGCCGGCACCGACCGTGCGCACGTCGACGGCCGAGGCCCGCACGGTGAGGTCGCCGACCTTGGTCTCCCGGCCGATCCGCGGCTTCAGGCCCTGGACCAGCGCGATGTCGGTCGACGTCCCGCCCATGTCGAAGGTCAGCAGGTCGGCGTGCCCGGACTGCCCGGCCACCCAGACCGCGCCGGCCACGCCGCCCGCCGGGCCGGAGAGCAGCATGGTGACCGGCGAGGCGATCGCCGCCTGGGCCGCCCCCAGGCCGCCGTCGCTGCGCAGGATCGACAGGGGCGCGGTCACGCCGTGCCGGCCCAGCTGGCCGGTCAGGCTCGCGACGTAGCGGCCGACGTGGGGCTGGACGTAGCCGTTGGCCACGGTGGTCAGCGCCCGCTCGTACTCGCGCATCTCCGGCAGCACCGCGCTGGACAGCGAGACCGGGACGCCGGGCAGCTCCTGCGCGGCGAGCTCGCCGAGCCGCCGCTCGTGGCGGTCGTTGGCGAACGCGTTGATCAGCGAGACGGCCAGCGCCTCGATCCCGGCCTCGCGCAGCCGCCGCAGCGCGACGCGGGCCGCCTCCTCGTCCAGCTCGCGGACGACCGAGCCGTCGCTGGCGATCCGCTCGGGCACCTCGACGGTGTTCTCCAGCGCGGCCAGCGGCTCGGGCTTGGGCCAGATGATCCAGCCCGCCAGGCCGCCGGGCACGAACGAGCGCCCGATCTGGAGCACCTGGCGGAATCCCTCGGTGGTGACCAGGCCGACGATGGCGCCCTTGCCCTCCAGGATCGCGTTCGTGGCGACCGTGGTGCCGTGCAGCAGGTGCGCGATCCCGGCCCGGTCGATGCCGGCCTCGGAGCACACCTTGTCGATGCCGTGCAGCACCCCGGCCGACTGATCGGCCGGGGTGGACGCGGTCTTGGCCCGCCAGGTCGACCCCGTCTGCTCGTCGACCAGCAGCACGTCGGTGAACGTACCGCCGACGTCGACGCCGAGGCGATAGCTCATGTCCGCACTCTCCTTACCTGTGGTGAGTCAGATCAGTGGGTCAGATCAGTGGGTCAGATCAATGGGTCAGATCACGCCCGCCGCGCGCAGCCGGTCCAGCTCCGCCGCCGGCAGGCCGAGCAGGCCGGACCAGACCGGCTCGTTGTGCTCGCCGAGGGCCGGCCCGGCCGTCCGCACGGCGCCCGGGGTGACCGTGAGGCGGGGGGCCACGTTCTGCATCGGAAGCTCCCCGAAGTCGGCGTGCGGGATCGTCACGATCGCCTGGCGGGCGGCGAAGTGCGGGTCGGCGAGCATGTCCGCGGCCCGGAAGATCCGCCCGGCCGGGACGCCTGCCTCGTGCAGCAGCGCCAGCAGGTCGTCGCCGGCCAGCGTCGCGGTCCAGGCCGCGATGAGCTGATCCAGTTCCTCCATCGCCGCGCCGCGGGCGGAATGCGTGGCGTACCTGGGGTCCTGCGCGAGACCCGGCCGGCCCATCGCGGCGGCCAGCCTGGTGAACACCGAGTCCTGGTTGGCGGCGATCAGCACCAGCTCGCCGTCGCCCGTGGGATAGACGTTGCTGGGCGCGACGTTCGGCAGCACCGCGCCCGTGCGCTCGCGCTGGTAGCCCGCCACGGCCCACTCCGGCAGCAGCGACTCCATGAACGCGAGCACCGCCTCGTAGATCGCCGAGTCGACGACCTGGCCGCGCCCGGACCGCCCCCGCTGGTGCAGCGCCACCAGGGTGCCCAGGCAGGCAAACGTCGCCGCCAGCGAGTCGCCCAGGGATATGCCCGCCCGGACCGGCGGCCGGTCCGGAGAGCCCAGCACGTAGCGGATCCCGCCCATCGCCTCGCCGATCGAGCCGAACCCGGCCCGCGGCGCGTACGGCCCGGTCTGCCCGTAGCCGGTCACCCGGGTGATGACCAGCCCGGGGTTGTCCTGCCACAGCACCTCGGGACCCAGCCCCCAGCGCTCCAGGGTGCCCGGCCGGAAGTTCTCGACCAGGACGTCGGCCGTGGCCAGCAGCCTGCGCAGCAGCGCCTGTCCCTCGGGGTCGCGCAGATTGCAGGTCACCGACTTCTTGTTGCGGGCGACGACCGGCCACCACAGGCTCTTGCCGTGCGGCTTCTCCCGCCCCCACTCCCGCATCGGGTCGCCCCGGCCCGGGTCCTCGACCTTGATCACCTCGGCCCCGAAGTCGCCGAGCAGCTGCCCGCAGAACGGGCCGGCCAGCAGCTGGCCCAGCTCGACCACCCGCAGGTCGTCCAGCGGCAGCCCGGTCATCGCTCCGCCCCCGGCCGCTCCCCCGCCCCCGGCCGCTCTCCCGCTCCGCCGGGCTCACGCAGCATCGTGGCCCTGGCGTTGAACAGGTGCGAGCGCATCACTGACTCGGCCCAGTCCGGATCACCCGCCCTGGCCGCCTCGATGATCTCGATGTGGTGGGACATGCTCCGGGCCAGCGCGTCCGGGCTGTAGTGCCGGTAGTTCTGCCGGACCACCGCGATGTGCGTGACGCTGGTCAGCGCCGCGGCCAGCGGCGTGTTCCCGGCGACCTGGATCAGCAGCCCGTGGAAGCGCCGGTTGCCCTCGACGATGGCATCCCAGTCCCGGTCCGGCCCCGCCGCGGCGGCCCGCTGCATCATCCGGGCCAGCTCGTCCAGCTGCTCCAGGTGCCCGGCGTCCAGCCGCGGCACGGCCTGGCGGACCGCGTACGGCTCCAGCTGCAGCCGCAGGTCGAAGATCTCCCGCAGCTCCTCGGCGGTCCAGGACGCGACCCGCGCCCCGCGGTTCGGGCTCAGCTCGACCAGCCCCTCCGCGGCCAGCCGGGACAGGGCCTCCCGGACCGGGGTGCGGCTCACCTCGAGCTGCCGGGCCACGTCCTCCGCGGCGATCCTGACCCCGGCGGGCAGCCGCCCGCTCAGGATGTCGTCCCGCATCGCCCGCGCTGCCCGGTCGGCTGCCTGTCGCACCGTGCTCCTAGCCCTCGGCTTACTGAACTCGCCTGCCCTCGCAGATTGCATGCAATCTTGCTCCTCGACCGACCTGATGCACAAGATGATCCGTAACAAAGTTCGTTAAACTGGCCGGGCACGAAACCTGGCAGGCTATGACAGGATCAAGTGCATGCAATCTGTGGAGATCGTTGAGGTCGCGCCCCGTGACGGACTCCAGAACGAGGCCGCGGTCCTGGGCACCGAGGCCAAGCTGGAGCTGATCGGCCGGCTGGCGGCCAGCGGCCTGCGCCGCATCGAGGCGACGAGCTTCGTGAACCCGGC
>JBOHCO010001198.1:0-2076 GCA_050698895.1 Streptosporangiaceae bacterium | reverse complement strand
GCGAGCTGCGCAGCGCCTCGTAGGTGGACTTGATCAGCTTCTCGCCGGACCGCACGTCATCGAGCGGATGCTGGGACTGCCCGCCGCGGTAGGTGTCGCTGGTGAGGTCCCCGTAGTTGGGCTCGATGAGCGTGAACCGCGCCGGGTAACTGGCGGCTGAGATATCGGACGCGAACTTGCTGTACGGGTGGGGATCCCACGGCGCTATGCCCTTGAGGCCGCCCGCCACGGGAAAGCTGCCGCTCAGCGGTCCCTGATCGCCGTGGTAGATGCGCCAGGCCTGCCGCGCGCGGGACAGCGCGTCGAACAGGCTTCCTTGCTCGAAGCCGAATCCATCGACGGTCATCCACTCGGCGATCTGGGCCACGTTCGGGCTATGGTCCAGCCCGCCGGACGAAGCGGCCATCATGAAGAAGCGGTTGGGCCAGGTCGGCCCGGGCATCGAGGCCCGCCAGCCGTCGCCGACGGCGAACTCCCTGGCCAGGGCGTTGAGCACGGGCAGCTGAGCCGGGCGGAAGCACTTCATGATCTCGCCGGGGTTGGTGGCGCCGCCCGACTTGACGTAGCTGTCCACGTAGCCGGTGGCGCTCACCGCCGGGTACGCCCCGCCAGGATGGTAAACACCGCCCGGGCCGCAGAGCTGGACGAGCACGTCGGTGAACTCGTGCCCGGGATCGAGGGGCATGGACCAGTCGGCGGGCTGGCTGACGTGAAAGGTCAGCCCGTTATAGGTGTTGGACTCGCTCCCGCTCAGCCCGCTGATCGCGGTCGGCCGGCCGGTCTGCGCGTCCTTTCCGGTGATACCGGAAAAGCCGAGCATGTGGTCCAGGGAACGGTTCTCGAGCATGAGCACGAATACGTGCTCGACCAGCCGAGTCGCATCAGCGGCCACCACGTGCCTCCCAGCGCCAGAGGGAACCGCCTCAGACACTACGAGGTTGACACGCAACTCACACAAAGGTCACGCACAGGTCTGAGAACGACCCGCCAGAGTTGCCCTGCGCCCGCACTCCGGCGTGCTTCAGCCCGAACGGAGCCCCGGGCGGGAGACAGCAGCAATCGGAGGCCCTCGTGACACAGCTAGGCTCCCCGGCCACGGGCCCCCCGGAAACGGGCCCCCGGAAACGGGCGCCCCGGAAACGGGCTCCTCGGAAACGGGGAGCGACCCGCACGGCACCGCTCACCCGGCACCGGGACACGGCTCGCGGCTCGCCCGCCGGCGCCGGGTGCTGCTCGGCGTGGGTATCGCGGCGGCCCTGCTGGCCGCCGGGGGCCTGATCGGTGCCTCGTTCGTGAAGTCGCCGCAGCAGCTGGCCGCGGACACCGCGGCGCCGCCGCCCACGCAGACCACGGCCCCGGTCGTCGCGCAGGTCCTCACCTCGTCGGTGCAGATGCGCGGCGTGGTGTACCCGGCCACCGAGTACGACGTCTACCCCAGCGCCCCGGAGTCGGACAGCAGCACCGGCGCCTCGGGCAGCGCCGGCGCGGCCGGCGCCGGGGGCGGGTCATCGGCGTCCGGGGGCGGGTCGTCGTCGGTATACATCTCCAGGCTGGACGTTGCCGCCGGAGATTCCCTAACAAATGGCAAGCTGCTGGCCGAGATCGACGGCCAGCCGCTGTTCGCGCTGGCCGGGCCCGTGCCTGCCTGGCGGGACCTGCTCCCCGGCGAGACCGGCCCGGACGTGGCCGAGCTCCAGAAGGCCCTGGCCCGGCTGGGCTACTACGACGACGACGGCGACACGCCCGGCCTCTACGGCGGGGCCACCGAGGAGGCGGTCTACCTCTACTACGAGCACCTGGGCTACACCCCGCCGTCCACCGGCGGCGTGCCGATGTCGAACGTGGTGTTCCTGCCGTCGCTGCCGGCCACGGTGGTCGCGGTGAACGGCGCCACGGGCCAGCAGCCGGGCCAGCCGTTCCTGGAGCTGGCCGCCCGCGGGTCGCTGGCGCTGACCGGTGAGCTGCCGCCCGCCTACGCGGGGCAGGTACGCCATGGCCTCAAGGTGAGCATCTACGACGAGGTGACCGGCATCCACGCCACGGGGACCGTGGCCGAGGTGGGCACGGCGACGACGC
>JBOHCO010001197.1:0-1766 GCA_050698895.1 Streptosporangiaceae bacterium | reverse complement strand
GGCCGGCTCGGGCCTGCGGGCCCGGCCGGGGGCGGCCACGGGCGGCCCGGCGACGGCGGCCGGGGCGGACCCCAGCTTCTACGTGTCGGTCAGCCTGCCGCCCCACGTCCGGGTGGCCGTGCACAGCGCGCGCACCGGGCGGGTGCTGTCCTCGACGAAGCTGCCCCCGTTCGCGCAGGGCTCCGGGCCCATCCCGTCGGTCGCCGCCGCCGGCAACGACCGCACGTTCGCGATCGCGGCCACCGTGCACCTGCCGCACTCCACGCTGGCCGTCCGGCTGTTCGAGGTCAGCCTGTCCCGCCGCGGCCGGGTGGTGTCCTTCGCGAGCATCGCCGACCTCACGGCGCCGGCCTCGGCCGACACGGTCACCGGCATCGCGCTGTCCCCGGACGGCGGCCAGCTCGCGGCGACGGTGGAGATCCCCACCTCGGGATTCCGCCCGCGAGGCGAGATCGAGGTGGTCTCGCTGCGGACCGGCCACGTGACCAGGACCTGGGCGGCCGCCGCCGGGATCCCCTCCGACCCGGCCTGGCGGGCCGGCGGGCGCCAGCTGGCCTTCCTGTGGTGGGACCACATCCGCGGACCGGTCACGAACTTCACCGCGCGGACGAGCGAGCGGCTGCTGGACACGGCCGCGCCCGGCGGCAGCCTGCCGGGGTCGTCCAGGGTGATCGCGGCCGCGCCGGGCGGCCAGTTCCTGGAGAGCGCGGTGCTGTCGGCGGACGGCCGCGCGCTGCTCGGCACCTGGTACCGCAACATCCCGGCCGGTCACGGAAACGGCACCGCCGTGGTGGACTTCGGCCGGCTGGGCCGCAGCGGCCGCCGCCCGGTGGTCATCCAGCAGCGAACCGTCCGCTTCCGCGGGCCGGTGCAGGAGGGCGAGGTCGACTCGAGCTGCAACGTCCTGTCGGTCGCCGGCCGGGACCACGCGGCCCTGGTCCAGTGCCCGGGCCTGGAACGAGTCCAGGCCGGCTGGATCAGCCCGCTGCCCAGCCTGGGCCAGTACTCGGTCGTGGCCTGGTAAGCCTGGTCGGGGCCGTGGCCCTGTGGGGGCGCTCAGCCCGTCTCAGGGGCCGCTCAGCCCGCCCGGCCTGGGGTGGCCGGGCCGGCGTTCAGCCCGTCTCAGGGGTGGCTCAGCCCGCCCGGCCGCCAGGTGGCCGGGCGGGCTGAGCGGTGAGCTTCCCTTGTTACTCGTGTTATTAGTTCTTGCCCGCCTGGGCTGTCGCCTTGGCCGCCTTCTTGTAGGCCCGGACCCGGGCCAGGGAGTCCTCGTCCACGATGTCGGCCACCGAGACGTGCGAGCCCTCGTGGCCGAACGACCCGGCCGCCTCGCGCCAGCCGTCCGGCTGCACGCCGAGCTGCTTGCCGAGCAGGGCCATGGTGATCTGGGCCTTGTAGGCCCCGAAGCCGGGCAGCCGGGCCAGCCGCTCGCGCAGCTCGGCGCCGCTGGCGGCGGTGGCCCAGACCTGCTCGGCGTCGCCGTCGTAGTGCTCGATGAGCTGGCGGGCCAGATCCTGGACCCGGGCCGCCATGGCCTTCGGGAACCGGTGCAGCGCGGGCCGCTCGGCGAAGATGGCGATCAGCGCCTCGGGATCGAACCCGGCCAGCTCCTGCGCCGTGGGCTCGTGGCCGAGCCGCAGGGTGAGCTGGTAGGGCGAGCTGAAGGCCTTCTCCAGCGGCACCTGCTGGTCCAGGAGCATGGCGATCAGCAGGGCCAGCGGACTGCGGCTGAGCAGCTCATTCGCCGCGGGCTCGACGGGCAGCGA
>JBOHCO010001196.1:0-2324 GCA_050698895.1 Streptosporangiaceae bacterium | reverse complement strand
CGCTGGGGGTAGGCGGCGGCCCTGGATGTCGTCCCCTGGCCGATGCCCTCCCGCAGGCCCGCCGCGTACCGTTTAGCTGACCGAGCCAACCCGGCAGGACGTGATGACCAGACCAGAGCGCGCCGGCCCGCGGCCCAGCCCGACCGGGCCCGGTGAGACCAGGGATGCCGCCCGGCGCCGCTGGGCCGTGGACGCCGTGATCGCCGCCGTCGTGATCGCGCTGGAGCTCCTCGGCACCCACGCCGCCGTGTCCTGGCACAAGCAGGCCGCGCCCGGCCTGGCCGCCTACCTGGTCCTGGCCGCCGGCGGGGTGGCCCTGCTGGCCCGCCGCCGCTACCCGGTCGCCGTCCTGGCCATCACCCTGGCCTCCGCGCTGACCGCGGCCGGGCTCGGCGCCAACGTGGTCTGGTTCGCGCTGATTGTCGCCTTTATCACCGCCGTGCTGGCCCGCAAGCGCGCCGCCGCCATCGCCTCCCTGGTCATCGGCTACATCGGCGGCGTGTGGCCGCCCTGGCTGATCGGACGGCACGGCCACAGCTCCGTGAGCTTCGCCCTCGGCCTGGCCGCCGGGCTGATCTTCCTGCTGCTCGTCGCCGAGCTGATCCGCAACCGCAACCAGCGGGCCGCCGACGCGCAGCGCAGCCGCGACGAGGAGCTGCGCCGCCGGGGCAGCGAGGAGCGCATGCGCATGGCCAGGGACCTGCACGACGTCGTCGCGCACAACATCGCCGTCATCAACGTCCAGGCCAACACCGCGCTGCACCTCATGGACCGCCAGCCCGAACGGGCCCGCACCGCCCTGTCGACCATCAACGACGTCAGCAAGCAGGCCCTGGTCGAGCTGCGTTCCGTGCTCGGCGTGCTGCGCGACGTCGATGCCGACGGCGGCGCGGGCGGCGGCGGTGCGGGCGGCGGCGGAGCGCCCCGTGCTCCCGCCCCCGGCCTGGCCCTCCTCGGTGACCTCGTGGACCACGCCGCCGCTACCGGGCTGACCGTCCGCGTCCAGGAAGACGGTGCTCCCGCGCAGCTGCCCGCCGACGTCGACCTGTCCGCCTACCGGATCATCCAGGAAGCGCTGACCAACACCGCCCGCCATTCCGGCGGCACCCGCGCCACCGTCCGCCTCGGCTACGCCGACCACGGCCTGGAGGTCGAGGTGAACGACGACGGCCCTCCGACCGGCGCCCGGTCAGCGCCGGTGCCGCCGTCGCCGTCGGCCGGCGGCTCCGGCAACGGCATCGCCGGCATGACCGAGCGCGCCAGCGCTCTCGGCGGCACGCTCAGGGCGGCCCCCCGCCCCGGCGGCGGCTTCCAGGTCCGCGCCTGGCTCCCCTTCCGCGAGGCCCGCGATGACCGCGATGACCGCGATGACCGGGAGGACCGTGAGCACCGCGAGCACCGCGAGCACGCCGAGCAACGTGAGGACCGTGACCTGCCATGATCCGCGTCGCCCTGGCCGATGACCAGGAACTCGTCCGGGCCGGCTTCGCCGCCCTGCTCGACGCCGAGGACGACATCGAGGTCGTCGCCGAGGCCGCCGACGGCGAAGAGGCCATCCGCGTCGCCGCCCGCTCCCGCCCCGATGTCCTGCTCATGGACATCCGCATGCCCCGTCTCGACGGCATCGAGGCCACCCGCCGCATCGCCGCCAGCTCCGGCCTCGGCGACGTGCACATCGTCATCCTGACCACCTTCGAGTTGGACGAGTACGTCTTCGAGGGCCTGCGCGCCGGCGCCTACGGCTTCCTCGTCAAGGACACCGACGCCGCCGAGCTGATCCGCGCCGTCCGTGTCGTCGCCGCCGGCGAGGCCCTGCTCTCCCCCACCGTGACCCGCCGCCTCATCGCCGAGTTCGCCACCCGCACCCGCCAGGCCCGCCCCCTGCCCGGACTCAAGGAGCTCACCCCGCGCGAGCGCGAGGTCGTCGCGCTCATCGCCCTCGGCCTGTCCAACGAGGAGATCTCCCGCAAGATCTTCGTCAGCGCCTCCACCGTCAAGACCCACGCCGCCCGGGCCATGACCAAGCTCCGGGCCAGGGACCGCGCCCAGCTAGTCGTCTTCGCCTACCAGGCCGGCGTCGTCCGCCCCGGCTGGCAGGACGGCGAGACGTGACCCGCGCCTCAGAAAAATCTTGAAATTCTTCCGTAACGGCGCTCGGTTGACCCCGGAACTGTCGTACCCGGCCGATATCGTCAAAGTGTAATCGAAAGCGAGTTCGACGCCAGGGACGGAGGCCGCCCGATGACAGCACCCGCTCTGCCGGACTGCTCCTTCGCCTCGGTTGATGAGGCCATGGACATGGTGCGGGCCGGGCTCGGCTACCT
>JBOHCO010001195.1:0-6420 GCA_050698895.1 Streptosporangiaceae bacterium | reverse complement strand
TCGCGCCGGAACAGGCCCGTGGCGACCACGGCGGCGCCCGCCGTGGTGATCAGCCAGGGCCCGGCCGTCCCGGCGGCCGCCACCCGGCCCAGCGCGGCGCCGAAGGCCACCGAGCAGACTCCCAGCCCGACGAACCCGGCCATCATGATGTGCGGGTCCCGTGCGTCCATCGCGGCCAGGCCGCTGATCTGCACCTGGCCCGCCGAGTAGCCGGGCTGCCGCAGTGAGCCCGCCACCCACGCGGCGGTGAACGCCACCGGCCCGGCGATCCCGCACCAGGCCCCGATCGCCCGCGCGCGGCGGCCCACCTCAGCCCGCCCCCGGCCCGGCTTGGGTGCCGCCCTCCGCGTGGCGCTGGATCTGGCGCACCACGCGGAGCCCGAGCCAGGCGGCGACCACGCCCACGACCACCCCGATCAGGGTGTCGCCGAAGCGCAGGAGGGGCAGCTGCCAGGCGTCGTGCGGGCTCAGCGAGGCGCTGACCATGACCACGGCGGTCGTGATCGCCGCCGTGATCGAGTCGCCCGGTCGCCCGATCAGCGCCGGGATCAGCGCGGTGACCCCGATCATCAGGGCCAGCCCCCACAGGGAGAACGGCAGCGCCAGCAGGTAGGCCAGGCACGCCACGAAGCTGACCAGCGTCGCCGCCATACGGGACAGCGCCGCCTTCACGCTCTCGCCGTAGCTGTTGCGCATCACGAAGATGGTGGCGATCAGCGCCCACAGCCCGCTCAGGATGCCGTCGGCCCGCGAGGCCGAGTAGGCCTGGGTCCGGACGGTGGTGGCCAGCCAGTACGAGAGGGCGCAGGCCAGGGCCAGCATCGTGCTCTCGGCCACCGCCGCCCACGCCTCACCCCGCCGGGACTGTTCCATGCTCCAGAACGTAGCCGCTGCCCCGGCCGGACGCCCGCCGGCGCGACGCGGCCCCTCGGTGTCCCGCCAGAGCCGCCTGCTTCTTGCTGTTATCAGCCGGGCCCGGCACGGGCGGGCGAGCTGGCGGGCAAGCGGCCACCAGAAAGTCGATAAAGCGACTTAACCAGGCAGGCCGCCTTCAGGCTCGCGCGGCCTGGTCGGCGTCGGCGTCGGGACCGTCCCGGCGCCCCCGGCGCCCCCGGCGCTCATGGCGCCCCCGGCGGATCGCGGCCAGGGCGACGCCGGCAACGAGCACCAGCGGCGGGACGTAGGTCACGAGATCGGTGCGCAACGGCCTGGCCAGGCCGAACCAGATCCCGGTGACCAGGCAGGCGTATGCCGGGATCGCGAACAGCAGCAGGACGCGCTGCCCGAGTGCCGAGCGGCGGGCCACGACGGTGGCGGTCAGCGCCAGGACCGCCGCGGCCGCGGCGGCGACAGCGATCCAGCCCGCCAGGTACGGATGACGCACCATGGCGCGAGCCCAGGGATAGCCCGCGACCTCCGAGGCGATGGTGCCGGCGGCCTGCAGGACGCCGGCCGCCACCGCCGCCACGGCGATGGCGGCCCAGGCCGGCCAGGTCAGGACCCGCCACCCCCGGCGCGGGCCCGGTGAGCCAAGCAGGGCGACGGACTCGATGGCGTAGAGGAAGAGCGGGATGGCCACGGCGGCCCCGCCGAGGATGGCCACGGTGCGGCTGGCCACATACGCGAGGAGCAGCGTGGCGGCGCAGCAGATCACGGCCGCCGTGCGGCGCAAGCCCAGCAGGACGAACGGCAGGGCCAGGCCCAGCGTGCTGTAAACCAGGCCGACCAGAATCGCCGGGCTCCAGCCGACCATCAGGCCGGCGGTCATCTCAGTGAGGGTCCGCGCGGTGAACCAGGCCAGCAGGCCCAGCGGCGCGGCGACGCTGAACGCGGCCAGCGCGTCGCTCCAGGTACCAGCGGGCTGGGCGGCCGATCGGGGGCGCAGCCAGATGAGCAGCGCGCCCCAGAGCAGGTTGACCGCCTCGGTGATCCGGGGCCGGCGCTGCCCCTCGGGCGCGGCGGCCAGCAGCACGCCGAGCATCTCCTCGCCGTGCGCCGCCCGGTGCCGGGGCGGGTACCAGGCCAGCAATCGCTGGTAGCGCCGCGCCAGCACCGGGTCGGCCGGCTCCGACGCCGCGGTCATGGCAGTCCCCCGGCCAGCCGGAGCCGGCGGGCGGCCACGGCCGCGTTGGAGCGCAGTCGCTTCGTCTCGGCGGCCAGCACGCCCGTGCCGCCGGGGGTGAGCCGGTAATAGCGGCGCAGCCGCCCGCCGACGATCTCCTCCCGGTCCTCGGCCACCAGCCCGTCGGTCGTCAGCCGGTCCAGCGCCGCGTACAGGGTCCCGGCCCGCAGCCGCAGCCGGCCCTCCGAGATCTCCTCGACGTCGGTCATGATCCCGTAGCCGTGCTGCGGCCCGGCCGCCAGGGCGGTGAGGATCAGGAACGTGGGTTCCTGCAGCGGTCTCTGGCTCATGCCACTGTTATATACCGATGACAGGTATATAGCAACGGCCGGGGCATCAGCCCGGCATGGGCGGCATCAGCTCGGCATGGTCAGCCCTCGGTCCGCTCGACCAGCTCGTCGACGGGCTTCACCCCGGCCGTGCCCTTGCGCAGCCGCCACAGCAGGCCGCCGAAGTACCACAGCGCGGCCACGGCCAGGCCGTAGCCCAGCACCTTGTCGGCGCCGTGGAACGGGCTGGGGAACGACAGCACGATCATGATCAGCGCCGAGTAGGCCAGCACGAACCCGATCACCGGCCAGGCCCAGCGGCCGAGCGAGAACGCGCCGGGGATGCTGTCGGTGGTCCGCCGCCTGATCGCGTAGGCCAGGGTGATCAGGAAGTAGATGATGTACGGGAGGATCGCGGTCGCTCCGACCAGCGTGCCGAACGCGCTGGCCTGGAAGTACCCGTAGACCATCACGCCCAGGTCGATGACGCCGAACACCAGCAGGGCCACGATCGGGGTCTGGCTGCGGGCGTTGATCTTCCGCAGGGCGCGGGAGAACGGCAGCATGTTGTCGCGCGACATCGAGTAGACCAGCCGGGCCTGGGCGCCCGACCCGACGACCAGGATCGAGAACATCGAGAAGATCACGAACGCCACGAACACCTTGACCAGCCAGGACGGCAGCCAGTAGCCGGCGATGACCAGCAGCGGCAGGGGCGAGGACTCGACCGCCTTGAGGCTGGGGATGGCGACGGTGAAGCCGATCAGCGCGATCATGCCCAGCACGGCCGAGCCGCCCACGGCCCACAGCACGCCCCGCGGCACGCTGCGGACCGGGTTGACCGCGTCCTCGGACATGTCGGCGGCCAGCTCGAACCCGACCAGCGTGAACGCGCCGAGCAGTCCGGCCAGCGCGAACGCGTACCAGGTCGGGTTGTGCAGGGTGGACGTGGTGTTGGTGAGGATGCTGGCGCCGTACGGGGTGGGCTTGGCGTGCACGCCCCACAGCACGAACAGCAGCACGCCGAACACCACGGTCCCGATGATCTCGGTGAACACCGCGATGTTGTTGACCCGCGCCGCGACCTGGATGCTGATGAGGTTGATGACCACCGGCAGCAGCATCAGGATGATCGCCACCGACAGCACCAGGTGCGGGCTCGGGGTGTTGTCGTTGAACTCGCTGAGCAGCAGCGGTGAGGCCACGCCGAGCATGATCGCGCCGCCGCCCACGGCCATGTAGAGCAGGCCCGCGAAGCCGACGAACCAGCCGTAGGTGGGGTTCACCAGCCGCGCGCTCCACTGGTAGGCGTAGCCGGCCAGCGGGATCCGGGTGCCCAGCTCGGCGACGACCAGGGCGATCATCATGTTGCCGACCCCCACGATCGGCCACGTCCAGATGGCCGCGGGTCCCCAGTAGGACAGCCCGAACCCGTAATTCAGGAAGATGCCGGTGGTGATCGAGATGATCGAGAACGCGATGGCGAACATGGAGAAGAACCGGAGCGACCGCCGCAGCTCGGGCCGGTAGCCGGCCCGCTCGACGATGGCCTCCGCGGAACCGGCCGCCAGCCCGGCCGTGAGCGTGGGGCCTGCTGGGGGGTTGGGCTCGGCTGACGAACTGGACATGCTGACCCTCCTTAGGACTGGCTGATCCGCTTGCGGACCGCCGCGAACGCCTGGTCGGTCGCCTCCAGCACCAGGGCCAGGTCGGTGCCGGTCATGGCGGCGGACACGAACCAGTTGTGCCGGGGATGCAGATAGGCGCCGCCGCGCACGGCCCTGGCCGCGAACACGCTGGCCAGCTCGTGGTCGGTGTCGCCGTCGAAGGTGAGGTAGGGCATGGCGGGCGGGCCGGTGTAGCGGACCGGCAGGTCCCAGGACTGCGCCTGGGCCACGATGCCCTCGCGCAGCGCGGTGCCCATCCGGTCCATGGCCTCGATGGCGCCCTCGTCGCGCAGCGCGCCGATGGTGGCCACCGCCGCCGCCATCGGCACCGCCGCGAACCAGAACGAGCCGGTCACGAACACGTCCCTGGCCCCGTCGCGGAAGGCGTCGCCGCCCAGCACCGCGGCCAGCGCGCGGCCGTTGGCGAGGGCCTTGCTCCAGGCCGACAGGTCGGGGTCCACGCCGACCGGCTCCCAGCTCGACCCGAGGTGCAGCCGGAACCCGCAGCGCACGTCGTCCAGGATCAGCGCGGCCCCGGCGGCGTCGCACAGCTCGCGCAGGCCGCGGGCGAAGGCCGGGTCAACCAGCTCCTGGTCATAGCCGGCGTCGTGCCGGAACGGGCTGACCAGGATGCCGGCCAGGTCATCGCCGACGTCGGCCGCCGCCTGCCGGGCGCTGGCCAGGTCGTTGTAGGTGTAGTAGCCCAGGTTGGCCCGGTCGGCCTCGGTGGTGCCGCCCGGCCGCGGCGTGCACCAGGGCGCGGAGCCGTGGTAGGCGCCCCTGGCGACCAGGATCTTGCGCCGGCCGGTCTGGGCGCGGGCGATGGTGCAGCAGGCCGTCGTGGCGTCGGTGCCGTTCTTGGCCAGCATGACCCAGTCGGCGTGCCGGACCGTCGCCACCAGCAGCTCGGCCAGCTCCACCATGACCGGGCCGGGCCCGTTCTGGCAGTCGCCCCTGGCCGCCTGCGCCGCGGCCGCCGCCTCCACCGCCGGGTGCTGATGCCCCAGCACCACCGGCCCGTAACTGCACATCAGGTCGACGTACTCGTTGCCGTCCACGTCCCGCAGCCGGGCGCCACGGCCATTTTTCATAAACTGGGGGTACTCCGGGGGAAGCGGGCCCGCCGACTGGTGGCCGTACATGCCGCCCGGAATGACGGCACGGGCCCGCCGCCGCAGGTCGCGGTCGGCGGCGCGGGGCCGGCCGTCGGGAGAGCCGGCCAGCGCCGTCCCAGTGGGCTGCTCAGTGTGCTGCTCAGTGTGCTGCTCAGTCATGTGCGTGCCCTTCACTCATCGCGGCGGCGGCCGGTCCGGCCAGGTCGGCGAGCCGGCCCGCCACCTCGGGCTGGGCGCGCCGCAGGAAGTCCAGGACCTGGCCCAGGCTCTCGATCCCGGCGTCCGAGCCCAGGCCGGTGGCGACCAGCGAGCCGCAGGCGATGCCCAGCCAGGCCGCGTCGGCCGGGCCCGCGCCGAGCAGCAGGCCGGCCAGCATCCCGGCCGTGAAGCCGTCTCCGCAGCCGGTGGTGTCCACCACCTCGACCGGCAGCGCGGGCAGTGCCACCGGCGGGCCGCCGCCGCGCCAGGCGACCAGGCAGCCCTCGGCGCCCAGGGTCACCGCCACGCCGCCGGCGCCCAGGGCCAGGATGTCCGCGATCGCGGCGGCCAGCGCCGGATGCACGGCCGCCCCGGCGGCCGTGCATCCGGCCTCCTTGGACTCAGCGGCGCGGCCGGTGAGGGCCAGGATCTGGTCGGAGTTGGGCAGGAACCAGTCCGCCGCGGCCAGCAGCCCGCCGATCCGGGCCAGGTCCCGCGGCCGGCCGGGGTACAGCACGTCGGTGACGACCAGCGCCCCGCCCGCCCTGGCCGCCGCGACCACCTCGGCCAGCCCGTCGGCGGCCAGCGGGCCCAGCGCGTCCGGGGCCCCGACGAGCAGCGCGCGGCTGGCCCGGACCCGGTCCAGGTCGATGTCGGCCAGCTCGAGCAGCGGCGTCGCGCCGGGCACGTGCAGCGCGGGCCGCTCCCCGTTGCCGCGGATGGGCAGGATGGTGGCCGAGGTCTGCACGCCGGGCTTGCGGGCCAGCCCGCTGGTGTCCACGCCGTGCCGGGCCATGGCCGCCGCGACCACGTCGCCGATCAGGTCCTCGCCCAGCGCGCCGATGGCCAGCACCTTCGCCCCGAGCTTGGCCAGGTCCACCGCGGTGCCCGCGGCCGTGCCCGCCGCGGTGGCCCGGATCTCGGTCAGCCGGGTGCTGCTCTGGCCGGGCGGGATGGCCTCCACCGGCCGGCCGAGCACGTCCAGGATGTGCGCGCCCAGCGCCACCACCGGGCCGAGCGGCCAGCCGTCGCTGTCCCCGCTTTTGCCG
>JBOHCO010001194.1:0-6948 GCA_050698895.1 Streptosporangiaceae bacterium | reverse complement strand
CGGCATGGGTTCAACGCAGGCGGACACGCAGGGGCATCGGCGACGAGCCACTATGGCGGCGAGGTCCGGCACCTAGCGACCGTCACGGTTAGGCGCGAGCAAGTCGATCCGACACGAGCCGGTTGAGGCTCACGTGCTGCTCGGCAGCTTCGCGGGCAAGACGGCGGTGAACCTCTGCCGGAACACGAACCACGAACCACGAACCGGCCCGAATATCTGCGCTCCGACAATGGTTCCGGAATCGACTCGCCGGATGCAGCCAGGTCGGTGAGCACGTCACGCACGACATCGGCGAGACCTGCGAGTGCTTCAACCGGAGTAGGCGCGAGCCACGACAGTGACGGGAACTCCGCGACAGTGGCGACGTGCTCTTCGTCCTCAGCGGACCACGTGACTCGGTAGGTGTAGTGGGTTGCCCCAGGCATCGTCGTCACCCTCCTCGTTCTTCTCGGCTTCCAGCAACCTCACGGCCACCGATACAAGGATGGTGCACCAGTGAGCCGACGGAACGACGAGCGCGTCGCTGGCATCCTGGATGCCGCCAGCCCAGTGCAAGGCGGCATCTTCGCGCTGCTCACCCTGCTCCAAGGCCCCTGGCCAGAAGCGCCCGGCTAGGGCAACTGCTCAGATCCCAGCACCATTCTCGGACAGGCCCCCCCCGAGAATCCCCCCGAGCCCCGGTCCTTCCCCTCGTGGCCGCGGGCCACTGTGTCGTCCGAAGGCACCCACGGCGAACGCCGGCCCTCAGGCCCGCTCGCCAGGACGACCCAGAGAGGACAGACCTATGAGATCTGCCGACCGCACGAGCGGGGCGGCCGCGGCGCACGCCAGGGGACCGCTGTGGCGGCGCACCTGGATGCGCGCGGGAGTGGCGGCCGCGGCGTCGGCGGCGCTCGCCGGCGGCACGCTCGCCCTGGTGAGCACGGCTGGCGCCAGCGTGATGAGCCACGACGCCGGTCACGCTGCCTACAGCTTCGCCACCCTCGACAACCACGCCGACCCCACGTTCAACCAGCTGCTGGGCATCAACAACGCGGGCCTGATCGCGGGCTACTTCGGCTCCGGCGCCAAGGGGCACCCCAACCAGGGCTACCTGCTCCAGGCCCCCTACGGCTCGGCCGACTACACCATCGAGAACTTCCCCGGCGCGGTGCAGACCCCAGGGCTCCGGCGTGTTCCGTGAATGTCCGGATCTGTCCTAGTCGAGGCCGTGGAGGCGGAGGGCTTCGGCGGGGGTGGTGTGGTCGCGTCGTCCTTCGGGGATGTGCAGGTAGCCGGCGTCTTTGATGGCCGCGGTGATGGCGGCGCGGATGGTGGCCAGGTTGACGGGCCCGCTGCCGGTCCGGCTGGCCGAGGTGTCTTCGCCGAATGTCAGGTCCCTGATGTGGTGGTGCACCTCGATCGACCAGTGCTCGCGGATCAGCCGGGCCAGGTCCTGCGCGGTGGCGTGAGCGCTGGTCAGGCTGGTCACGGCGTAGACGGTCTCACGGGAGATCTTGCCGGTGGCCGTGTCCTTGCGCCAGCGGGTGATCTTGATGGCCTGGCGGGCGTGCGGGAAGTCCAGGCCGCTGACGTGGGCGGCCTTCAGGGTGCGGGTCTCGGTGCGGCCGTGCCCGGTGCCGCGGGTGAGGCTGCCGGCCGGGACCTGCCGCCAGGGCAGGGCCCTGACCCGGGCATGCAGCAGCGGCTGGTTCCGCTTCACCACCGCGATGTAATGGGCTTTCTTCTCGCCCGCCAGCCAGTCCATGTTCGCCCGCACTGTATGCAGGGCGTCGAAGGTCACCACGGCGCCGGCCAGGTCCAGCGGCTTCAGCAGCGCGGTGAAATGGCTGGTCTCGTTGTGCTTGACATCGACCTCGAGGTGGTCCAGCAGGCGGCCGCCGTGCTCGGCGACGCCGAGGAGATGAACCCGGGTGCCGTCGGCGCGGCGGGCCCCGCGGGAGGTCTTGCCGTCCACGGCCACCGCCCGTAACCGGTCCCGGGCCAGCGCTTTCACCTGCTGGGCGACGTGCCGGGCATGGTAGCCGCGCACGCTAGCCGGGGGCGGCCCGCGGCGCCCTCGGCGGCTGCGCGGGCCGAGCAGCGCCCGGGTCAGGGCCCGCGGGTCGAGGTGGTCCAGGACGACCCGGATCGTCTTCTCATCCGGTGCCCGGTACCGGCCGGCGATCGGGTCCCACGGGGCGCGCAGCCGGGCCAGATCTGCCTGGCCAGCACGTTTGACCCACTGCCCGACCGCGGTGAACCGGTCGTTCCCGGCGGCGGTGAACGCGCAGACCGCGACCGCGATCAGGCAGGTCAGCGGGTAGATCCGCCCTTGCCGCGAACGCGGGTCCGGCAGCGCTTCCAGCCGCTGCCACGCCCCCGCAGCCAGGTTCTGCCCGCCGGGACCGGATTCGACCACGCGCGCACCCACGCGCGACAATGTCATAGCGGGCACGCCACACCTCGTTCACGTAGACCTTAGAGACCTACATGATCACCGTGGCGTGCCCGTTCCGACAAACCATGCAAGTAAACCCTGCTGCTCACATAACAGGATAAAACTGGCTAAGTCAGGAACGCGCCGGAGCCCTGGTGCAGACCCAGGTCACCGGGCTGAACGACGGCGGCGTCACGGTCGGGTTCTGGTCCAGCCAGAACACGGCCAGCATGAGCAACAACAACTTCGGCTTCTACGCCAGGGGCGGCCACTTCCACCAGGTCGACTACCCGGTGCACAACCTCTCCAAGCCGCCCGTCGACCAGCTGCTCGGCGTCAACGACCACAACGTGGCCGTGGGCTTCTACACCAACGCCCAGGGCCTCAGCCGGGGCTTCGAGTACAACATCGGCCGGCACTCCTTCCGCCGGGTGCTGCTGCCCGGCATCCCCAACCTGAGCAAGAACGTCACCCTCACCGCGACCGCGATCAACAACAGCGGCGGCGTGGCCGGGTTCGACCAGGTCGGCGGCGGCAAGACGAACGGCTTCTACCTGACCGGCCACCACGCGGCCAAGCTGTCCTTCCCCGGCGCGTCGATGACCCAGCCGTTCGGCGTGAACGACCACGGCGAAGTGGTCGGCGCCTACACCATGGGCAGCGGCAGCAGCGCCACCACGCACGGGTTCACCTGGATGGCCGGCCATGGCTTCACCACCGTGGACGACCCCGGCGGCGCGGGCACGACCCTCATCAACGGCGTCAACAACCGCGGCGACCTGGTCGGCTTCTACACCGACAAGGCGGGCAACACCGACGGGATGCTGGCCACCCCGGCCGTAAGGCAGATCACGCACCTGGAGCTGAAGGCGATGCCTGCGGGGGCCGTTACCTTCGGCACCAGCGGCGGCGACCTGACCGCGGCGGTGAACGCCTTCGGCCTCACCCCCGGCTCATCGCACGCCGTCGCGCTGGTCGGCGCGGGCGGCACCACCGTGACCACGTTCAGCACGCTGACCGCCAGCGGAACGGGCGTGGGCGACGCCACGCTGGACAGCTCCTACACCGGCAGCATCCCCAGCGGGAGCCGTCTGATTATCTATAACGGCACTCAGTCCGGCGCAGTGGACGTTGAGCACATCGCGCAGACTGGCCCGCTGCACGGCGCCGGTTCCGGCTCGACGCGGTCGCTGACCGCCGTCGAGGTCAGTCCCGGGGGCGTCAGCTTCGGCACCCCGCAGGGCCACGCCACCATCGTCTACAACCCCAGCGCCAAAACGCTCGCCGTCACCGTCGACGCCAGCGGGCTCACGCCCGGCATGCACGCCGCGCACATCCACCTGGGCAGCTGCCAGAGCCAGGGCGGCGTGCTGTACATGCTGATGGACTTCGCGGCCAACTCCCACGGCAAGATCTCCGGTGAGACCCGGACGGTCTCGGGCGTGACCAGCGGGATCCCGGCCGCCGGCTGGTACCTCAACCTGCACCAGGGGACCAGCAACACCATCCTGAGCGGCGGCCAGCCGACCATCGCCTTCCGCCCGCTGCTCTGCGCCAACATTCACTAACCCGCCCGAGCCGGCTGCCCTGCCCGTTGTTCCCTCTCGGGCAGGGCAGCCTTCCATGTTGTTCTGGCGGCGATGCGACAATTGGGAGGATAACTGGGAGTGCGGCGAGATGGCCCGGTTCTAGGCGGAGGCGGGGCACATGTCAATGCTGGCCACGGGCCGGCTGCCCGTGCGGCTGGTCCCGCTGGTCGGCCGTCAGCGCGAGCTCCGCGACGTCGTCGAGGCGCTGGCCCGGCACCGGCTGCTGACCCTGACCGGACCCGGCGGTACCGGCAAGACCCGGCTGGCCCTGGCCGCCGCCGAGGCGGTCCGCGGCGCGGGCCAGCAACCGGTCGGCTGGGTGGAGCTGGCGTCCGTGGACGACCCGGCCGTGGTGCCGCTGGCCGTGGCTGGCGAGCTGGGCGTCCGCGATATCCCCGGCCGCGAGGTCACCGACGTCATCGCCGAGCACGTGGCCGACCGGCCGATGCTGCTGGTCCTGGACAACTGCGAGCACCTGGCCGCCGCGGCGGCGGAGCTGGCCGAGCGGCTGCTCGGGGCCTGCCCCGCGCTGACCATCCTGGCCACCAGCCGCGAGGCGCTCGGCGTGGACGGGGAGCGCCAGCTGGCCGTCCCGCCGCTGGCGCTGCCGCACGACAGCGCCACGCCGGTCGCCTCGGCGCTGGCCGAGTTCGACGCGATCAGGTTCTTCGAGCAGCGCGCCCAGCTCGCGCTGCCCTCGTTCCGGCTGGTCGATGACAACGCCGCCGCCGTGCACCAGGTCTGCCGGCGGCTGGACGGCCTGCCGCTGGCCATCGAGCTGGCCGCGGCCCGGCTGCGGATCCTGTCCACGGGCCAGCTGGCCGAGCGGCTGGACAACGTGTTCACGGTGCTGGTCGGGGGCGCGCGCACCGCGCCCCGGCGACACCAGACCCTGCGCGCGACCCTGGACTGGAGCCACGACCTGCTGGCGCCGGACGAGCGGGCGGTGTTCCGGCGGCTGGCCGTGTTCGCGGGCGGGTTCACGATGGCCGCGGCCGAGCAGGTCGCCGCCGGGGCCGGCCTTCCGGCCGACAGTGTGCTTGACGTGCTGACCCGGCTGGCCGACAAGTCGTTGCTGCGGGTCGACCGGTCCGGCGAGGAGATCCGATACCACCTGCTGGCCACCGTTCGCGACTACGCCCGCGAGCGCCTCACCGCCGCCGGCGAGTACGACCAGGCCCGCCAGGCCCACGTGCGGTTCTACGCCGACTTCGTGGAGCAGATCGAGCCCAGGATCGGCGGCGACGACGCTCGGGGCGAGGTGGACCCGGAGCGCGAGGCGGACCTGGAGCGCGAGCTGAACCGGATCGAGGCGGAGATCCCGAACATCCGCGCCGCGCTGGAGTTCGCCCGCTCGGCCGGGGACATGGCCGGGGCGCTGCGGATCACCGGGCCGCTCGAGCGCTACGCCTACCTGCGCGGCCAGTACAGCGAGGTCCGGCGCTGGATGGACTCGGCCGTCACGATCGGCCCGGACGCGCCGACCATGCTGCTGGCCAAGGCGCTGCTGGGCAGCGGCCGGCTGGCCCACCTGCAATGCGACTACGCCGCCGCGGTCCGCCGGCTCGAGGCCGCCCTGAGGCTGTACCAGGAGCTGGACGACCCGCACGGCATCGCCAGGGCCCTCCAGGGACTGGGCAGCGTAGCCCGCGAGCAGGGCCGCTACGACCGGTCGCTGGAGCTGCACGCGCAGGGCCTGGCCATCGCCGAGGCGGCCGGGGATGACCAGGCCGTCGCGACCGCGCACAACTTCGTGGGCTTCGCGTCGTGGCTGCGCGGCGATTTTGAGCGCGCGATCGCCGAGTGCACCGTGGCCCGCGCGGGGTTCCAGGCTCTGGGCGACGTGGAGGGCATCGTCTGGTCGCTGCTCAGCCTGGGCGCGGTCGCGCGCTTCCAGGGCCAGGACGAGCGGGCCGCCGCGCTGCTGGAGCAGAGCCTGCTCCGGTCGGAGGGCATCGGGTTCCGCGAGGGCGTCGCCTGGGCGCTGGAGCAGCGGGGCCAGCTGGCGGCCGGCCGTGGTGACCCGGACGCCGAAGGGCTGCTGCGCCGCAGCCTGGAGCTGCACCGCGAGCTGCGCGACCGGTGGCGGACGTGCAGCGTGCTCGAAGACCTGGCCGCGCTGGCCCTGGCCGGCGACCAGGCCGCCCGGGGGACGGCGCTGCTGGCCGCGGCGCAGGCGCTGCGCGAGGTGATCGGCACCGTCGTGGCGCCCTGCGAGCAGGCCCAGCACGACGCGACGACGTCCGGGGCGCGGGCGGCGCTCGGGGACGATGCGTTCGAGGCGGCCTGGCAGCAAGGCCTGCTGGCCCCCCTTGACGACCTGCTGGCCGCGGCGCCCGCGTCCGGGCCGAACACCGCCGGGCCGCCGGCCGCGGAGCCGAACACAGTCAGGCCGAACACCGCCGGGCCGCCGGCGGCGGAGCCAGCCGAATCACGCGAGACCCTGCGCATCCGGGCGCTCGGCGCGGCCACCGTGCATCGCGGCGATACCCTCGTCACCGTCGCGGACTTCGGCTACGCCAAGCCGCGCGAGCTGCTGTTCCTGCTGGTCTCGTCGCCGCCCCTGACCAGAGAGCAGCTCGGCGCCGCCCTGTGGCCCGACCAGTCGCGGCAACAGCTCGGCAACGCCCTGCACACCGCGCTGCGCGGGGTGCGCCGGGCCCTGGGTGACCCCGGCTGCGTCGTCTACGTCGACGGCCGGTACGCCGTCGACCGGTCCCGGCCGCTCGACTGCGACGTCGACACCTTCGAGCAGTCCCTCGCGGCCGCGCGCCGGGCCCAGCCCGCCGCGGCCGCGCTGCCCGATCTCCAGCGGGCCATCGCCGCGTACGGCGGTGACTTCCTGACCGACATGACCGCGGGCGACTGGGCCCAGGCCCGCCGCGACGAGCTGCGCCGGGCGTTCGAGGCGGCGCTGCTCGCGGCCGGCCGGCTGCACGC
>JBOHCO010001193.1:0-1994 GCA_050698895.1 Streptosporangiaceae bacterium | reverse complement strand
CTGCACGAGGAGATCAAGCAGGACTGCGCGCCGCCCTACCCGTCGATCTGGGCGGCCTACAGGGAGATCGTGCCGGCCGTCCTGCGCCAGCTCCGCGACCAGGAGTACTACGTGCGGCGCGAGCTGGTGCCCGGCGCGGCCCCGTACCACGAGCCGACGCCGCTGGCCGACGGCCGGGGCCGGCCGCTGGACACCGCGGCGGCGGCCTGATGGCGGAGTGGATCTCGGCCTGCGCAGCGGAGGACATCGACCCGGAGGACGTGATCCCGTTCGACCACGGCGGCCGGGCCTACGCGATCTACCGCTCGGCGGACGACGGGTTCTACGTCACCGACGGCCACTGCACCCACGAGCGGACGCTGCTGTGCGACGGCCTGGTCATGGGCCGGGTCATCGAGTGCCCGATGCACAACGGGCGGTTCGACTTCACCAGCGGGAAGGCGCTGGGCGCGCCGGCGCTGGTGGACCTGCGCACGTACCCGGCCAAGGTCATGGACGGCACGGTCTACATCGAGGTCGGCTAGGTCCCGGCCGGGGCCGGCCCGCTGGAGCCGCGGACCTCGAGCCGGGGCGGCATGAGCTGGGTCTGGCCGGGCGCGCCGGGGTGCTCGATGCGGGCCAGCAGCAGCCGGGCCGCCTGCTGGCCCATGGCGTGCGTGGTGCCGTCGACGCTGGTCAGCCACAGGGCGCGAAGCCGGGCCAGGGACGAGTTGTCGAACCCGACCAGTGACAGCTCCTGCGGCACCCGGATGCCCAGCGTCGCGGCGGCGGACAGCGCCCCGGTGCAGGACAGGTCGTTGGCCGCGAAGATGGCCGTCGGCCGGCCGGCCCGGCTCAGCAGCTGGACGGCGGCCCGGTAGCCGCCTTCCTCGGTCATGTCCCCGGCGGCGACGTCGGCGGCCAGGCCCGCGGCGCGCATGGCGTCCTCGTAGCCGCGCAGGCGCAGCCGGCCCGCGGCGCCGGGCAGGCCGGAGATGTGGGCGATGCGGCGGTGGCCGAGGTCGATCAGGTGGCGGACGGCCAGCGTGCCGCCGAGGTGGTTGTCGTTGGCCAGCACGTCGACCTGGGGCAGGCCGGGGTCCAGCCCGCCGACCGCGACGGTGGGGATCCGGCTGGCCACGCTGGTCACGGCGGGGGAGACCAGGACCGACCCGGCCAGCACCAGGCCGTCGACGCCGAGGTCGAGGAATGACCAGCTCAGCGTCTCGTCCATGGCCTGGTCGATCCGGCCGTCGCCGAGCAGGATGTGCTTGCCGCCCTCGTGCAGCACGGGCGTGAGGCCGTCCAGCAGGTCCGCGAACCAGGGCTGGCGCAGGTCGTTGAGCAGCACCCCGACGGTGCGCGAGCGGCGCTCAGCGAGCAGCCGGGCGGCGGCGTTGGGCCGGTAGCCGAGCTCGGCGACGGCGGCCATGACGGCGGCGCGGCTGGCCGGGCTGACCTTGGGCGAGTTGCGGAGCACCAGGGAGACCAGGGACTTGGACACGCCGGCCCTGGCGGCGACGGTCTCCAGGGTGGGCCGCCGGCCGGCTGGGCTGGCTGATCCGGCCAGCTCAGCTGAGCCGGCTGGCCCGGTGCCCGGCGTCGCCACGTGTGCCCCCTGCGCGATGGTCGGGATCATCAGAAGATGCTCGGCATGCTCGCCGTTGGAGCGTTCCAAACTTACCAGCGCGGCCCCCGGCGGAGGCTCAGCGCCGGCCCCGCGCCCGGCGCCCGGCCGTAGGCCGCGTCGGCGTCGTCCACGTACACGTGCAGGAAGGCCGGGAACAGCTCCCGTTCGCCGGTCGCCGACACCATGATCAGCGAGTCGCCGACGCGGAGCTCGGCGGGCCGGTCCTCGGGCACCTCTCCGGTCGCCCCGAACACCGCGCGCAGGAAGGCCGCCGCCGCCCGGACATCGCTGACCACCATGCGGGGCGTCACGCGGTGATAGCCCGGCGGCGGAACGGCATCCACGCTCATGCGACCGAGTCTGCCATGAGGGCCCGCAACACTGA
>JBOHCO010001192.1:0-4925 GCA_050698895.1 Streptosporangiaceae bacterium | reverse complement strand
CGCCGGCGCCGCACGGTGGCGATCCGGGCCACGGGCCGCAGCGCGGCGGCGCGGGACTGGGCCCGGATGAGCCGGGACAGCTCGGCAGGCACGGCCGCCCCCCGGCCCAGCGGCACCCGGAGCTCGGTCCGCGAGTCAGGGCCGGCGGGCAGCTTCAGGTGCCAGCCCTCGTCGCTCCCGCCGCGGCGGCGGCGCAGCGTGATCCCGGCGCCGAGCAGCCGCAGGTCCTCGGTGTCGTAGTACTCCGCCTCGAGCTGGATCTCCTCCAGCCCGGACTCCGCGGCCACCCCCGGCAGCCCCGCCAGGTCGGGCAGGACCGCATCGACGTCGGCCTCGTACTTGCGCTCGGTCTCCAGCATCTCGGTACTCATCAGCCCTGCCTACCCAGATCGCGGACGCGGCAACGCCGTCACGCCGCCGCGATGGCGGTCGCCCCGAGCAGGCTCTTGATGTCGGCCATGAAGCTGCTGTCGGCCTGCACGGGGAAGTCGCTGATATCCATCAGCAGCGGCGCGCCGCCGCGGCGCTCCAGCCGCAAGATGACCTGCGTGCCGCCCGGATGGGCCTGCAGGATGTGCTTGAGCTCGGCGGTCAGCTCGGCGGTGACCTTGTCGTTGTGCACCGCGATGACGACCGGCGGGCCGCTGCTGCCGCGCACGACCGACAGGTCCAGCGGCGTGAGGTCCTGGGCGAAGATGCTGATGGCCCCGTCCCGGTCGTTGACCCGCCCGCGGACCGACACCGCCGCGTCCTCGGTCAGCTCAGCCGCGTACAGCCCGTAGACCTTGGGGAAGAACAGCAGCTCCACCGACGCGTCCAGGTCCTCGATGGTCACGATGGCCCACGGGCTGCCGCTCTTCTTGTTGATCCGGCGGTCGACCGAGACGATGATCCCGGCCACCTGGACCTCGCCCTCAGTGCGGCCCGAGGCCTGCAGGTCGGCGACTCCGGTGTCCCGGTTGCGCTGCAGGATCCGCTCGGCCCCGTCCAGCGGGTGGCCCGACACGTACAGGCCGAGCATCTCCCGCTCCTGGGCCAGCAGCAGCTTGCGCGGCCATTCCTCGTCGGTGAGCTGGAAGTCCAGCCCGATCTTGCCGGCCCCGCCGCCGCCCTCGGCCTCGACCGCGGCGAACAGGTCGAACTGGCCGATGGCCTCCTGGCGCTTGACGCCGATCACCGCGTCCACGGCCTGCTCCTGGACCAGGAACAGCGACTTGCGGGTGTGCCCGAGCGAGTCGAAGGCCCCGGCCCGGATCAGCGACTCCACCACGCGCTTGTTGCAGACCGCGATCTGGGACTTGTCCAGGAAGTCCGCGAACGAGGCGTAGCTGCCCTTCTCCTGGCGGGTCGCCACGATGGAGTCGACGACCGCGGCGCCCACGTTGCGGATGGCCCCGAGCCCGAACCGGATGTCGGTGCCGACGGGGGAGAAGTCCAGTTTTGATTCATTAACATCCGGCGGTAGCACCTTGATGCCCAGCTTGCGGCACTCGGACAGGTACACCGCCATCCGGTCCTTGTCATCGCCGACCGAGGTGAGCAGCGCGGCCATGTACTCGGCCGGGTAGTTGGCCTTCAGGTAGGCGGTCCAGTACGCCACCATGCCGTAGCCGGCGGTGTGCGACTTGTTGAAGCCGTAGCCGGAGAACGGCACCAGGACATCCCAGATGGCCTGGGTCGTCTCAGCCGAGAAGCCGTTGCCGGTCATCCCGGTCGAGAACTCCTCCCAGTTCGCGTCCAGGATCTCCTTCTTCTTCTTGCCCATGGCCCGGCGCAGCAGGTCGGCGCGGCCCAGCGAGTAGCCGGCCAGCTGCTGGGCGATGGCCATGACCTGCTCCTGGTAGACCACCAGGTGGTAGGTCTCGCCCAGGATCGGCTGCAGCGCCTGCTCCAGCTCGGGGTGGATCGGCGTCGCCTTCTGGCGGCCGTTCTTGCGGTCGGCGTAGTTGATGTGGGAGTTGGCCGCCATCGGGCCCGGCCGGTACAGGGCCAGCACGGCCGCGATGTCGCCGAACGCCGTCGGCGTCATCAGCTTCAGCAGGCTGCGCATCGGCCCGCCGTCGAGCTGGAACACGCCCAGCGTGTCGCCGCGGGCCAGCAGGTCATAGGTCGGCTTGTCCTCCAGCGGAAGCTTGGCCAGGTCGATCTCGGTGCCCCGGTTGGCGGTGATGTTGTCGATCGCGTCGGCGATCACGGCCAGGTTCCGCAGGCCGAGGAAGTCCATCTTCAGCAGGCCCATGTCCTCGCACTGCACGAACGGGAAGCCGGTGATGATGGCCCCGTCGTTCTCGCGGCGGTGGATGGGCAGCACGTCGGCCAGCCGCTCCGAGGACAAGATCACGCCCGCGGCGTGCACGCCCGTGCCGCGGGTCAGCCCCTCGATGCCGCGCGCGGTGTCCAGCACCCGCTTCACCTCGGCGTCCTCCTCGTACAGGGCGCGCAGCTCGCCGGCCTCGCTGTAGCGGTCGTGGCCCGGGTCGAAGATCCCGGCCAGCGGGATCTCCTTGCCCATGACCGCGGCCGGGAACACCTTGGTGATCCGGTCGCCGATCGCGTACGGGTAGCCCAGCACCCGGCAGGAGTCCTTGACCGCCGCCTTGGCCTTGATCGTGCCGAAGGTGAGGATCTGGCTGACCCGGTCGTCGCCGTACTTCTCGGTGACGTACCGGATCATGTCGCCGCGGCCGCGTTCGTCGAAGTCCAGGTCGATGTCGGGCATCGTGATGCGCTCGGGGTTCAGGAACCGCTCGAAGATCAGCGAGTGCTCGATCGGGTCCAGGTCGGTGATGCCCAGCACGTAGGCCACCATCGAGCCGGTGGCCGAGCCGCGGCCCGGCCCGAGCCCGATCTTGCTGGCCCGGGCGTGCTGGCAGATGTCGGCCACGACCAGGAAGTAGGCCGGGAAGCCCATCTTCTCGATGACGCTCAGCTCGTACTCGAGCCGGTCCAGCACGTCCTGCGACGGGCGGTCGCCGAAGCGCTGCCTGACGCCGTCGGCCACCTCCTTGCGCAGCCACGACGACTGCGACTCGCCGTCGGGGACCGGGAACCGGGGCATCCGGTCCACGTGCTTGAACACGTCGTCGTAGGGCTGGATCCGCTCGGCGATCAGCAGCGTGCTGTCGCAGGCGCCGGGGACCTGGCCGTCCCAGATCTCGCGCATCTCGGCCGGGCTCTTGATGTAGTAGCCGCCGCCCTCGAGCCGGAACCGCTTCGGGTCGTCGATCGTCTTGTTGGTGCCCACGCACAGCAGCACCTCGTGCGCGGGGGCCTGGTCCTGGGTGACGTAGTGGCTGTCGTTGGTGGCCAGCGGGGGCAGGTTCAGCTTCTGGGCGATGTCCAGCAGGCCCTGGCGCACCGACCGCTCGATGGCCAGGCCGTGCTCCATCAGCTCCAGGAAGAAGTTGCCGGGCCCGAAGATGTCCCGGTAGGTGGCAGCGGCCTCCAGCGCCTTGGCTGGCTGGCCGAGCCGGAGCCGGGTCTGCACCTCGCCCGACGGGCACCCGGTGGTGGCGATGATGCCGCGGGCGTGCTCGGCGATCAGCTCCCGGTCCATCCGGGGCTTGCGGTAGAACCCCTCCAGGGAGGCCCGGCTGGACAGCCGGAACAGGTTGCGCAGCCCGTCGGCGTCCTGGGCGAGCATCGTCATGTGGGTGTAGGCGCCGCCGCCCGAGACGTCGCCGCCCTCGCCGTCCAGGTCCACCTCGCGGCGGCCGCTCTCGGCCCAGTACACCGGCTTCTTGAAGAACCGGGTCTCGGGCGCGACGTAGGCCTCGATGCCGAGGATCGGCTTGACCCCGGCCTGGCCGGCCTGCTGGAAGAACTCGTAGGCCCCGAACATGTTGCCGTGGTCGGTCATCCCCACGGCCAGCATGCCGAGCCGCGCGGTCTCGGCCATCAGGGGGGTTATCTTGGCGGCGCCATCCAGCATCGAGTACTCGGTGTGAACATGCAGATGCACGAACGAACTCGCCGTCACGAACCCTCCTCGCCGCCCAGGACTGACAGCACCCTAGACCCAATCGGCGGCCCGGCCGGGGATGATTCGGGGCGTGTCCGAGACGGGGCGAAAAGCCGTCTACTCGCCGGCCGGATCACGCGCTCCGCGCACCGTGAACACCGCCAGCCCGAGGAGACCGACCAGGCCGGCGCAGAGCGCCGCGCCGAGGTCGTGGGGCGGCCGAGCGGGCCAGATCCACGGCGTGGTCACGGCCGGGCCGTGCCACTGGGTGTACAGCGCGTACACGCCGGCGACCAGGTAGCAGGCCGGGCCGGCCCAGCCCAGCGAGCCGCCGAGGGCGGCGGCGCACAGCAGGCCGAGGCCGGTCAGCCCGGCCATGTTGCGCAGCACGTCCAGGGTGCCGCCGGCCAGGTGCGCGCCGGTGCCTGCCGCGGCCAGGGCCCCGACCGCGGCCGCGGTCAGGGCCAGGGCGATGGCCAGCCGCAGGAACGGCAGCCGCCCTCCGGCGACGCGCTCGGGCTCGCCGAACGGGCTGGCGGTCGTGACGACGATGGCCGCCGCCGCCGCGGTCTCGAACACCAGCGGGAGCTGCAGGGCCCCGTAGGCGTCCCAGTGCGCGATGAGCGCGATCCGCAGCCCGACGGCGCAGGCCGCGATCGCGGCCGCGGCCGCGGGCACCCGCCGGCTGGCGGCATGCCGTCGCAGCAGCCGCAGGCCGGTCCGGGCCTGGCGCGCGCGAGCGGCTCGGGCGTCGGCGGCTCGGGCGTCGGCGGTGGGCGGGTCGGTGGTGTGGGCGTCCGCGGTCATGGGAGCTCCTTGAGGGTGATCTGCCCGGCCCGCAGTGCGGTCAGGTGCCGGGCCAGCCAGGCGTGCCGCGTTGCGGCGGGCAGCGCCGCGAACCGGCGGGCGGCCGCGTAGGCCGGCGAACCGGGCAGCACCGTCGGGAAGCCGACCGTCGCGGTCG
>JBOHCO010001191.1:0-3766 GCA_050698895.1 Streptosporangiaceae bacterium | reverse complement strand
GGAGACACGGTCGGACAGGTCGGTGATGCTGGTCAGCCGTTCCCGGCTGCCGGGGTCACGACACTCGGCGCAGGCACAGTTGTCGCGCAGCCAGATGGCCGGCAGCCCGAGCAGGGAATCATCGGCCCCGGCCGGCGGCCGCCCGGTGTTCTCAGAACGGTCCTCGGAACGGTCCTCGGAACGGTTGTCAGAACGGTTCTCCGAACGGTCCTCAGAACGACGCCCCCCGGAGCGCGCCTGGCGCTCCGGCGGGCCATCCCCATGCTCAGCCATGCCGTCATCCCCGCTGTTGACGGCCAGCAGCAGTCGCCTCGCCAGCCTCGCGCCGGCCGCTGCTACCGGTCCTGATGCGCCCAGAAGCTAGTAAGGGTCGGTACCTAACGTCAAGGTAAGTGCAGAAAGTTCATGGCGGCAATTGCGTCACGCACAGCCGCAAACCGGTGCATTGGTCTATCCGGCTCACAGGAGTTACCAGGCCCAACGAAAAGATGACCGGTTCACCGGTCAAGCGAACCTATCGGTGCTAGAGTTAACTCTGCGGGGTCAGGCAACCCCGTGGTGTTACGGGTCAGACGTGACGGACAAGTCGGGCTTGTTGAGGACTCGCGGGCCGCGAGGTGGGCGACGACGGTCGCCGAGGCACCACCCGCGCCCGCTCGGCCCGGCCGCCTGACCCGGCGCGAGGCGGGAAGTGGGGGCCTGACATGGGCATGCGCTGGGAGCCGCCCGAACAATCGGCGGGTACGTACGGGAGCCCGCCGCCGCTCTACCGGCCGAGGCACGCGGCCCGGCCCCGTCTACTGCGCGCGCTGCACCGGTCCGCGCGGCCGCGGCTGCCCGCGCCGGCGCCGGACCTGGTGCCGCTGCCGCCGCTGCCCCGCCCCGACCCGGCCGGGCGCGTCTGGGCCGCCGCCCTGCCCGTCGGCCGGGCCCGCCTGCACTACCAGGCACAACGCCGGCGGTTCTTATCCGCGCCAGATCCGCGGGGGTCCCGGCTTGTGACCAGTTGCCCGTCGTAACCCGATGACGGCGCCGCGCTACTGTACGCTCCGGGCATGACAGTGGAACCAGCCTCGGGCTGGCCGCTCTCCGCACAACTGGCACAGGTCCTGCGCGAGCTGATCACTTCCGGCCAGCTCGTGGCCGGGGACCGGGTTCCTGGCGAGATCGACCTGGCCCGTGAGCACGGCGTATCGCGGGATACCGCGCAGCGCGCCCTGGCCGCCCTCGCTGAGGAAGGCCTGATCATCCGCCGGCGGGGAGTGGCCTCCATCGTCGCCCCCACCGATCCAGTCCGCGAGGTCCGGGTCGAGCCGGGCACGCGGATCTCAGCCCGCCTGCCCACCGCCGCGGAACGGGAAGTCGCGCAGGTCGGCCGCTGGGTTCCGCTGCTGGCGGTGGCCGTGCCGGGCTGGCCGGAGCAGCTCTACCCGGCCGACCGGGTGGTCGTGGTGGTGCCGACCGAGGACGACGCCCACCCATAGCCTCAGAGGTTGCCGCGGCGGGCCTGCTCGCGCTCGATGGCCTCGAACAGGGCCTTGAAGTTGCCCTTGCCGAAGCCCTCCGAGCCGTGCCGCTCGATCAGCTCGAAGAATACCGTCGGCCGGTCCTGCACCGGCTTGGTGAAGATCTGGAGCAGGTAGCCGTCCTCGTCCCGGTCGGCCAGGATGCGCAGCTCGCGCAGCTCGTCCAGCGGGATGCGAGTGTCGCCCACCCACTCGCCGAGCGTGTCGTAGTAGCTGTCGGGGGTGTCCAGGAACTGCACGCCGGCCGCGCGCATGCCGCGGACGGCGGCCACGATGTCGTGGGTGGCCAGCGCGATGTGCTGGACCCCCGGCCCGCCGTAGAACTCAAGGTACTCGTCGATCTGTGACTTCTTCTTGCCCGCGGCCGGCTCGTTGATGGGGAACTTGACCTTGCGGCCGCCGTCGGCCACCACCTTGCTCATCAGCGCCGAGTACTCGGTGGCGATGTCGTCGCCGACGAACTCCTTCATGTTCGTGAAGCCCATGACGCGTCCGTAGAACGCGACCCACTCATCCATCCGGCCCAGCTCGACGTTGCCCACGCAGTGGTCGACCTCGGTGAAGAACGGTCCTGGGCCGCCCGCGGTCAGCGGAGCGGCGGCGACGTAGCCGGGCAGGTAGGGGCCGGAGTAGTTGGCCCGCTCGACCAGCGTGTGCCGGGTGTCGCCGTAGGCGGCGATCGCGGCCAGCACCACCTTGCCGTGCTCGTCCTCGGCGACCCCCGGCTCCTCAAGGCCGGTGGCGCCGCGGGCGATCGCGCGGGCATAGGCCGCCTCGGCCGACGGCACGCCGATGGCCAGGTCGATCACGCCGTCGCCGTGCCGGGCCACGTGCGCGCCGAGGTCGGTGCCGGCCCGGACCGGCCCGCGGAACACGAACCGCGCGCTGCCGGACTCCAGCACGTAGCTGGCCTCATCGCGGCAGCCGGTCTCCGGGCCGCGGTAAGCCACGCAGCGCATGCCGAACGCCGAGGCGTAGTAGTGGGCGGCCTGGCGGGCGTTGCCGACCGCGAACACGACCGCGTCCGTGCCCGTGACCGGGAACTCGTCGGCGGCTGCCGAGACCTGTGCTGGCTCGAGTTTCATGGCCGCGCTCCTTCCACATCTGTGCTGGCCAGCATCGACCAGACGCGGCAAGGTGTGCAATAGTTGCGGAATCAGCCTGACAAAATGCCTAGCAAGATAGCGTGATCCCTGGTGGAACTGTACAGTCTGCTCCGAGCCGATGATTGACGAGCTGGACGCCCGGCTGATCGAGCTGCTCACGGCCGAGCCGCGGGTCGGCATGCTGGAGGCGTCGCGGCGGCTGCGGGTGGCCAGGGGCACCGTCCAGGCCCGGCTGGACCGGCTCCAGGCCCGCGGCGTCATCACCGGCTACGGACCGGAGATCAGCCCCGCGGCCCTCGATCACGGCGTCATGGCGTTCGTGACCCTGGAGATCCGCCAGGCGGGCGGGCACGACTCGGTCGCCAGCCAGCTCGCGGGCATCGCCGAGGTGCTGGAGGCGCACACCATCACCGGCGCCGGGGACATGCTCTGCCGGGTGGTGGCCCGGACCAACGCCGACCTCCAGCGGGTGATCGACGCCATCGTGGACGTGCCGGGAGTGGTGCGCACCTCCACGGTCATCGCGCTGGACAGCCCGGTGCCCTACCGGGCGCTGCCCCTGGTCCGGGCCGCGGCCGGTACGGCCGGAGACTAGCTGGCCGCGCGCCCGGCCGGCGCGGCCTGGCCGGCCTGGCCGGGTGGCGTGGCGCGGGCCATGTCGCAGTCGATGGCCAGCACGGCGGCGCACAGCGCGCCGGTGTCGGTGACCTGATCGGCGAAGGACATCCAGGCCACGCTGATGCCGCCCAGCGCCATCGCCGGGCGCAGCTGCTCGGCCAGCGTGGCCCCGGGCTCGGACAGCAGGTCGGCCAGGGCCCGCAGCCGCTCCTTGAACAGCTCGCTGCGGCCCTTGCTGCCGGACATGCTGCTCGCGGCGGCCTGGTTCTGGTGCAGCATCCGGAACACCTGGTGCCCGTCGGTCACGATGCCCACGTAGCGGCGCAGGATCTCGGTCCGCGTCGGCGCGGTCCGCGGCTGGCTGCTGCCCCAGGCGATCAGGTCGTCGATCTGGCTGACGTAGTCCTCGACCAGGCTGGCGACGATGTCTTCCTTGGACTTGAAGTGGTAGTAGAGGGCGGCCTTGGTGACGTTGAGGCGCTCGGCGATCTCGCGCAGCGATGTCTTCTCGTAGCC
>JBOHCO010001190.1:0-3868 GCA_050698895.1 Streptosporangiaceae bacterium | reverse complement strand
GCGCGGGCTGGGCCTTGACGCGGCGCGGCGGCGGCGCGGCCGCCGTGCCGGCCTCGGTGCCCAGGTCGGGCAGGTCGGCGAACAGGCCGTTCAGGTCGGCCTGGGTGACGGCGCTCATCGCCTGGTGCAACCGGCGGTCGAACTCCTCCTGGTCCAGGCGCCCGTCGCCGTAGTGCAGTGACAGGCGGTCGGCGACCTCGGTCCGCTCGGCTCGGAGATCCGCATGTTGGGATTCGCGTAGCTGGCGCGGGAGCCCCCGGGGCCCGGTGGCGGGCTGGACGACGCTGGCATGGTGATGTGACCTCCTGTCCGAGTGATCTTGATCAGAGGGCGTTGGTCTGCCGGCCCTGGATGAAGGCGGCCGCGATGGACAGCTCGTGGCCCTCCTCCGGGATCAGCAGCCAGCCGGCGATGTAGAGCGGGACGCCGGCGCCGCCCATGACGGTCAGCACGGCCAGGACGATGCGCAGGATGGTGACGTCCACGTTCAAGTAGCGGGCGAAGCCGGCGCAGACGCCGGCGATCATCCGGTCCTCGACGGGACGGGTCAGCGAGCTGGACTGGGACTGGTGGTGGGGCTGCGTTTCGGGCTGCGGCTCGGGCTCGGGCTCGGGTCGGGTGTCGGTGTCTGGGTTCGCGGTGGTGTTGTTCATGGCTCCAGCCTGCGTCCGGCATGAGCCCGTGACCATCGGGAACGACCCTGGAGCCACCCTGGCCTGGCCCTGGCCGCCCCCGACTGGCTTCAGGGTTTGCCCCGATAGCGGTCGAGCGGCCGGGGGGCGATGATAGACGGGTGAAAGGACGTGCCAGCTCTCGGACGCCACCGCCGGGGCCACCGCCTGGGCCGCCGCCGCCGGCGGGGCCGCCGCAGCCGGGGCCAGCGCCGGAGCCGATGCCCTGGCTGACGGGCCACGAGTCCCGGCGCCGCCAGCGTCGCCTGCGCCGCCAGATGCGCAGGCTGCCGAGCAGCGGGCCGCTTCGCCGGGCCCGGCAGAACCGGATGGTCGGCGGCGTGGCCGCGGGCCTGGCCGAGCGCCGGGGCTGGGACCCCACCGTGGTGCGGTGCGTGTTCGTGCTGGCCGCGCTGATCAGCGGTCTCGGCGCGGCGGCCTACGTCCTGGCCTGGCTGCTGCTGCCGATGGCCGGGGAGAGCACCAGCATCGCCAGCAAGGCCATGACCGACCGGCGGGGCATCACCCTGGCCGGCGCCCTGGTCTCGCTGCTGGTCGTGGTGCTGCTGATCGCGCCGCTGCTGCGGGCCAGCTGGCTCGACTCACTGGCCACGCCGCTGGTCATCGCGGTGGCCGGCATCGTGCTGATCTGGCGCAATGCCTCCGCCGACGAGCAGCAGATGATCCAGCACTTCGCCGAGCCGCTGATCGGCCTGGCCGAGGGCCGGGTCAAGTTCCGCATCACGCTGCGCCTGGTGATCACCTGTGTGCTGTTGGTGCTCGGCGTCGTGCTGCTGACCACGGCGCCCTCCAATAACGCGCCGTTGCAGGTGCTCGGCGGGGTGCTCGTGGTCATCGCGGCGATCGCGGTGGTCCTCGGCCCCTGGTGGCTGCGCGTCGCCCGCGACCTGGTCCTGGAGCGCCAGGCCAGGGTCCGGGCCGAGGAGCGGGCCGACATGGCGTCCCGTGTGCACGATTCGGTGCTCCAGACTCTGGCCCTGATCCAGCTCAAGGCGCACGATCCGCAGCAGGTCGTCGCGCTGGCCCGGGCCCAGGAGCGCGAGCTGCGGGCCTGGCTGTTCGACGGCCGGCCGCCGGGCTCCCTGGACTCGGCCGCGACCGTCGCGGCCGGGGTGCGCCTGATCCAGCAGGACGTGGAGGCCCAGCACGGGATCACCGTGGAGGCGGTCACGGTCGGTGACTGCGACCTGGACGAGGACCTGGCCGCCATGCTGGCCGCGGCCCGCGAGGCCACGGTCAACGCCGCGAAGTGGTCCGGCGCCGAGGTGGTGTCCATCTTCGCCGAGGTCGAGCCCGAGGAGATCTCGATCTTCGTCCGGGACCGCGGCCGCGGCTTCGACCCGGACGCGGTGTCCAGCGACCGCAAGGGACTGGCCGAGTCCATCCACGCCCGGATGACCCGCCGGGGCGGGTCGGCGCGGGTCCGCAGCGCCCCCGGCCAGGGCGCCGAGGTATCGCTGACCATGCCGCGCTCGGCCGGGAACCGAGCGAGCGGGGAGCCGAGTAAGACATGAACACGCCAGGTACTGCCGCCAACCGCGATCCGCGGCTCGCGGGCCGGGGCCGGCCGCGGGTCGTGATCGTCGATGACCACGGGCTGTTCCGGTCCGGGGTCCGGTCCGAGCTGGGCGACGAGGTCGAGGTGGTCGGCGAGGCCGACGACGTGCAGCCCGCGATCGAGCTGATCGCCGAGCTGCTGCCCGATGTCGTCCTGCTCGACGTGCACCTGCCCGGTGGCGGCGGCCAGGCCGTGGTCGCCGCGACCAAGCCCGTCCATCCGCAGGTGCTGTTCCTGGCCCTGTCGGCCTCCGACGCCCCCGAGGACGTTATCGCGGTGATCCGGGCCGGGGCCCGCGGCTACGTGACCAAGACCATCTCCGGACCCGAGCTCGTGGACGCCGTGCACCGCATCGCCGCGGGCGACGCGGTGTTCTCGCCCCGGCTGGCCGGGTTCGTGCTCGACGCGTTCGCCTCCGGGCCCGCGCAGGATGTCGGCCAGCCGTCCTTCGACCCCGAGTTCGACCAGCTCACCCCGCGCGAACGCGAGGTGCTGCGGCTCATCGCCCGCGGCTACACCTACAAGGAGATCGCCAGGGAGCTGTACATCTCGGTCAAGACGGTCGAGACCCACGTCTCCTCGGTGCTGCGCAAGCTCCAGCTCTCGACCCGGCACCAGCTCACCAAGTGGGCCACCGAGCGTCGCCTGAACTGACGCCGGGCCGTCCCGGGGTTCGGCTGGTTACTCGGCGGGGCTGTGCGCGTCCTGCCACTCCTGCGGCGGGCCGATCGTCGCCGCCTCCGGCCCGAACCGCTGCACGTAGCCTGGGTGCACCTGCCGCCATCGCTCCGACGGCCCCCAGGTGGCCGGCTGTCCGCTGAGGTCGCAGGCCAGCAGGTCCAGGCAGGCGTGCCAGCCCGCGCCGTCCCTGGCCGCCCGGCCCAGCTCGTCGAAGCTGGCCGTGAAGCGCAGCAGCGTGCCGTCGCCGTCAGGTGTCAGCTCGAAGCGCAGCCGCTCGTCACTCCAGGTCAGCTCGAGCAGCGACGGCGGATCGAAGGCCAGCATCTCGCCGTCCAGGGCCGGCATGTCCATATCCCGGAACGCGAAGCTCAGCCTGGCCCCGGCGGCTCGCTCGCCGTCGATCGTGGTCGGGAACCAGGCGGCCAGGTGCTCAGGCTCGGTCAGCGCCCGCCACACCTTCGCGGGCGGGTGGGCCAGCCGCCGGGTGAACCGCAGCGTGGCCCGCCCGCCCGTGCGATCCAGCTCGCCGAAGTCGCTGTACTGGTCCTGCGTCATGGGCCGCTCTCCTCCGTCTGCTCGGTCTGTACGGTCTGTACGGTCTGTTCCGTCGGCCTGGTCGGCCTGGTCGGCCTGGTCAGCTCGTCGTCCATGGCGTCCAGGTGCTCGCCCAGGGCGTCCAGCCGGGCCGCCCACAGCCGCCGGTAGGGCGCCAGCCACTCATCCACCCCGCGCAGCGGCGCCGCCTCGATCCGGTACAGCCGGCGCTGCGCGTCGATGCGGACCCGGACCAGCCCGGCCTCGCGCAGCACCCTCAGGTGCCGGGACACCGCCGGCTGGCTCATGTGCAGCTCGCTGACCAGCTCGCCCACCGGACGCTCGCCCGCCAGCAGCAGGTCCATGATCGCCCGCCGGCTGGGCTCGGCCAGGACTTCGAACG
>JBOHCO010001189.1:0-5533 GCA_050698895.1 Streptosporangiaceae bacterium | reverse complement strand
CGCGATGACCTGCTCGCGTTCGCGGAGCTGGGCCGCCGGGTGGCCGACCTGCACCGGCCCCTGGACGGCGGCGGGGCCACCAGCGACCCGGCCAATCCCGTCCTGCGATGCCGCAACTGCATGTGGCGCTGGCCGTGCCCGACCTTCCGCCTGCTGATCGAGTTCCTGGGCGATCAGGGTCCCGCGACCAGGCCCGGCGGCCCGCGGTGACACCAGCGGCCTACTAGCCGTACCGTGGAAGCATGTTGCGCACACTCCTGATTGGGCTGGCGATCTTCGTCATCGCGGTGGTGCTGATCTCCGCCGTGGCTCATGTGCTCTATTACGGCTTCCTGTTCCTGGTCGCCATCGGCGTGGGGTTCCTCGCGTTCCGCGCCGGCCGCTGGTCACGTAACCGCAGGTAGCCGCAGCCGGCCGAGCGGCCGGGTCAGGCCGGGGCCAGTTCCGGCTGCGGGACCGGCAACGCCGGCTCCGAGACGGGGCTGCCGTCGCTGAGCCGGATGCTGGCCTGGTACGTGACGTCGGCGGGCTCGCCCGGCGCCTGGTCCGCGTGATCCCCGGCCACGGCGGCCGGATCGCGTCCCACCGGGCAGGACATGCCGCGCGGGCCGCCGCGGGTGCTGGCCAGCTCGCTGCCAGGGACCTGGATCACCCGCACGCCCGCGCCTTCCAGCCGGAGGATGGTCTCGGTGTTGCGCTCGTGCACCACCGCCACCCGAGGCCCGATCGCCAGCGCGTTGTTGCCGTCATCCCACTGGCTCCGGCGGCCAGGGACCGGGTCCAGCCCGGTGTCGATCACGTTGAGCCGCTCGATCCCGATGGCCTGCGCCGCCGCCTCGAGGAACGGCTGCGGCCGGCTGACCCGCAGCCCGTCCGGCTGCGGCGTGATCATGTGCGTGGTCAGGGTGAAGGCCACCCGCGGGTGCATCATCACGGTTCCGGCGTCAATGACCGTGCACAGCGTGTCCAGGTAGCCGTCCCCGTCACGCTGGTCCACCGGGATGGCCAGCACCGTATGCGCCAGGCCCGCGTCCAGCACGTGGCGGGCCAGCCGCTCGACCCCGGCCGGGGTGGTCCGCTGCCCGACGCCCACGGCCAGCACGCTCGGCGCCAGCAGCAGCACGTCCCCGCCGTCGACCTGCTCGAGCTCGGGCCCGTAGAGCCGCTTGAGCCCGGCGAACCGGGGGTGGTGCCCGTAGATCAGCGCCACCAGGTCAGCCTCCCGGCGGCGGCCGGGCGCGGCCAGGCTGGCCACCGCCACCCGGTCGCCCACCCAGAAGCTGGTGTCCCTGGTGAACACCAGGTTGGGCAGGGGCTCGATCACGAAGTCATGCCGGTCGAGCATCTGGAAGGCCAGCCCGTGGCCGCCCGGAAGATCCTCCGGGGTCAGCCCCGCGATCAGGACCTGGGCCAGCTCCTCGGGCCCGAGTGCGTCCAGCCGCTCGTGCACCTGGGCCCGGAGCTCGTCGCCAAGCACCCGGCTGGCCAGCGCCGCGGTGATCGCCTCGTCCCTGGCCGGCTGGTACTCCAGGGCGTCCTGAAGCAGCTCGGTGACGTACAGCACCTCGACGCCCTGGTCGCGCATGGCCTGGGTGAAGACGTCGTGTTCCTCCTGCGCGCGGCACGCCCAGGGCAATGTCTCGAATAGCAGCCGGTCCCGGCTGCGCGGTGTCATCCTCTTGAGCTCTAGCCCCGGCCGGTGAACCAGCACGGTCCGGAGCCTGCCGACCTCGCTGTCCACCCCGTGCACATGCGTCACGATCCCCCCCGCAGCGACCGCCGCACTCGGTGCGCGACGACCCCTGGATGGGAGTATCACCAGTTCACTGCCCGGTTACGCATGACAGTTAGGCTTCAATCCGGCCAGCCGGGCTAGCCACTCAGCGCGGGACGCCTCGGGAGTTCACGGCCTCGCGGGCCGGAGCGGGCAGCACGGCCCAGACCGTCTGGCCGGATTCGTCGGCCCGGATGCCCCAGTCATCGGAGAGTCGCTCGACGATGCCGAGGCCCCGCCCGCCCAGCGCGGAGACCGGCGGGAAGTCCTGACGCGGACGGGTGGGCCCGCCGCAGTCGCTGACCTCTACCTCGACCGATCCGTGGTCCACCATCCAGGCCGCGCGCACCTTCTCGCCAGGCAGCGGCCAGGCGTGCATGATGGAGTTACTGAGCAACTCGCTGATCACCAGCGCGGCGTCAGAAGCCGCCTCCCCGTAGACACCGGCCGCCGACAGGTCCGCGGCAAGCCGCTTACGGGCAATAGCGACGCTCGCTGGCGTGGACGGCAGCAGCACGACGCTCGTCACTCTCACCTCCCTGGCATCCGACCCGATGCCATCTGTGGCTGACCCTGGGCCACGACGTGAAAACAAAGCGCTGGGACCCAGAATGCCCCCCAGCGCGGCCTCGAAACCGGTCCGACGCGCCATAGCCGGCGCTACTTGCCGCCTTTCCCGGCGGGCCGCGCCACCTGCGCCTCACTCGCCTCATCGATCCCGAAAGCCCTGGTCAGCCGTGGTTTCCGGCGGGTTTTCCTCGGTTACCGAGCCCTGCGCCTGGCCGGTCAGGATTGGCCGAAACAGGCGGTGAAATGGGGTTTGAACGCGGGCTGCTAGCCGTGGCCGGGGGCCTCGCCGAGCAGGCCCTCGGCGGCCAGGCCGCGGACCAGGCCGCGTAGCCCGGCCGACAGGCCCGCCCGCTCCTCGGCCGACAGCGCGCCCAGGATCCGGGCCTGCCGGGACTGCCAGGCCGCCCAGACCCGGCCGGCCACCACCCGGCCCTCCGGGGTCAGGTACAGCCGCACATAGCGCTGATTGTCCTCATCCCGGCCCCGGCGGATCCAGCCCTTGCGCTCCAGGCCGGCCGCGAGCCGGCTCACCGTGCTCTTCTCCAGGCCGAGCAACCCGGCCAGCTCACCCTGGGCGATGCCGCGGGCCGAGACCAGCTCGATCAGCGCCCGGGCCTCCGACGGGGAGACCGCGTCGGCGGCCGGGCCGTCGCCCGTGCTCCCGCCGGACCGCTGGTCATCGCCGTTCTCGTCGGCGTCCCCATCCCCGCTGACCCCGTTTTCCCCGGCCTGCGCGCGCGCGCCATCGAGGCCCGGCCCGGCCGGGTGACCGCTGGCCTCGGAACCATCGGCCGCACGGGCCGTCGGGCGGGAATCGCCGGCCAGGGCGGGGCTCACCACCCGGAGCAGCTGAGTGAGCAGCCGCTCCAGTTCCGCATCATTCACGGACTCGCTAACCACGACCACAGTTGTACCGCACAACCGGGCCGGTGGTACAGTCGCCGCGTGACAGTTGCTCCCTACAACTCCGGTTCGTGCCCCCGCTGGTCCGGCCACCGCATAGGGTCAGCGGCGTGAGTGACGACACCAAGCCCCGCGGCGGCCCCAAGGCGGGCCGGGCCAAGCTGCGAGACAACGGGCGGCTGAGCGCACCCGGCCAGCTTCAGCAGGGCGACAAGGTGCCGGCAGGCGACGTGCTCACGGCCGACCTGCCAGCCGAGAACCTGGCCGTCTATGCCGATGATCACGGGCTGTGGCCCGCCGCCCGGCGCGCCCCGATCCCCGAGTACGTCCGGCAGTTGTGGCGGCGGCGCAGCTTCATGCTGGCCTTCGCCACCGCGCGCAACGTCGCGATGTACACCGAGGCCCGGCTGGGCCAGGCCTGGCAGATCCTGACGCCGCTGCTCAACGCCGGCGTCTACTTCCTGATCTTCGGCGTGCTGCTGCACGTCAGCCGCGGCATCCCGAACTACCTCGGGTTCCTGGTCACCGGCGTGTTCGTGTTCAACTTCACCCAGCGCGCGTTCATCTCGACCTCCACGGTCATCACCGGCAGCCTGCCGCTGATCCGGGCGCTGCAGTTCCCGCGGGCCGCGCTGCCCCTGGCCTACGTGATCATCGAGCTTCAGCAGATGCTGCTGTCGATGGCCGTGCTGGCGATCATCATCCTGATCACCGGCGAGCCGCTGACCTGGTACTGGCTGCTGGCCATCCCGGCCCTGCTGCTGCAGACCGTCTTCAACGTGGGCATGGGCCTGTTCGTGGCCCGGCTCGGGTCCCAGGTCAACGACTTCAGCCAGTTGCTGCCGTTCCTGCTGCGGACCTGGATGTACGTCTCCGGCGTGCTGTTCAACATCGCGACTCTGAGCATCAGGACCCACCACTGGATCGTGGCGGTGCTCCAGCTCAACCCGGCCGCCCTGTACATCACGCTGATCCGCAACGCGCTCCTGGTGAGCCAGCGGCAGAGTGCGCCCGGCTCTGGCGCCTTCAATCCCCAGCTGTGCACCGTGTGGAAGACAGCAGGCCACCTGCCGACCGCGACCAAGGCTCAGCTGTATGACAGCGCGCACTGCGCGTTCGTGGCCAACCCCAGTCACTACTGGTACTACGCCGTAGGCTGGGCGGTGGCCGCTTTCATCATCGGGTTCGTGTTCTTCTGGCGAGCGGAGGCGAAGTACGGTCGTGGCTGAGCCAATGGTGGTCGTGGATGACCTGCACATCGTGTACCGCGTCTTCGGGGGCGGCGGCGATCGCGGTACCGCCCCGACCGCGCTGCTGCGGATGCTGGGCCGTAAGACCAGGGGATCTATCCGCGAGGTGCACGCGATCCGCGGCATGTCGTTCGTCGCCTATCGCGGCGACGCGGTCGGCATCATCGGCCGCAACGGCTCGGGCAAGTCCACGCTGCTGCGGGCCATCGCCGGACTGCTGCCGCCCGAGCAGGGCAACGTCTACACGGCAGGCGGGGCCGCGCTGCTGGGCGTCAACGCCGCGCTGCTGGACGACCTGACCGGCGAGCGCAACGTCATCCTGGGCTGCCTGGCCATGGGCATGACCAAGCAGGAGGCCAAGGAGAAGTACCCGCAGATCGTCGAGTTCTCCGGCGTCGGGGACTTCGTCGACCTGCCGATGAAGACCTACTCCTCGGGCATGGGCTCGCGGCTGCGCTTCGCCATCGCGGCATCCAAGAGCCACGATGTGCTGCTGGTAGACGAGGCACTGGCCACCGGCGACGCTGAGTTCCGGGTCAAGAGCCACGCCCGGATCGAGGAGCTGCGGGGCGAGGCGGGCACGGTGTTCCTGGTCGCGCACAACCTGGAAGAGGTCGAGCTGACCTGCAACCGGGTGATCTGGATGGAACGCGGCCGGATCGTGACCCAGGGCGACGACGTCGTCGGCATCATCGACCAGTACATCGAGGCGTCCGGCGGCGCGCCGGTGCTGCGCGACCCGGAGACCAGGGAGCGCCTCGCCGGCCAGCCGAAAGACCGCGTCCCCGCTAAGACCTGATCGCTCCGGCGGCCCGGCCGCCGGTGATCGTCAGTCGCCGGGCGGGTCGCTGGCCGGTCGGGGGCGGGGCAGGCGCAGGCCGTCCACCTCGGTGCCGCCGCCCGCGGGCTTCGGCCCGGCCGGGCTGACCGAATCGGCCCCGACGGGCTCGCTGCGCGGAAACTCGACATCCGCGGCCGGCGGCGCCGGAGCCGCGGCCTCCTCCGGCCCGGGGATATCGGTCACGCCCAGGCCCGG
>JBOHCO010001188.1:0-11549 GCA_050698895.1 Streptosporangiaceae bacterium | reverse complement strand
CCCGCCGAACGGCTGCCACGCGATGATCCACCGGAACACCGCCGGGTCCCAGTCCAGCCGGAAGCCCAGGCCGAGGGCCTGGTTGTCGACCTGGACCCAGCCGGCTTCCAGGTCGGTCAGGTAGACGTCGTCATGGCTGTCCGCCTCCGGCCCCGGCAGGCGCGACAGGTCGGCCTCGCCGCCCGCGCGCAGCCGCGCCATCGGCCAGGCGCTGCGCTGGCCGGGGACCAGGCGGGCGGTGTCCTCCCAGGGCTGCGGCGGGGTGATGATCGTGCCGGCCGGCGCGCGCAGCTCGGCTCCGGCCGCGACCAGCGGGGGGCCGAGCACGCAGTGGTGCCCCCAGGTGAACGGGACCCGCTCCCCCGACAGGTTGGCGACCCGCTCGTCGAGCACCAGCTCGCGCGCGCCGTGGCGCAGCCGCATGACCCGCTCCAGCCGCAGCGGGAGCTAGCGGCAGTCGACCGACAAGCGGACCGCGATCTCGCGCTCGTCGTCGGCCTCGACGGACACCGACCAGGGCAGCGCGGCCACCTCGCCGTGGAACGGCAGCTCCGCGGCGTCGTGGCGGCAGGCGTCGTTGGTGTTCGGGAACAGCTCCTGCCATGTTCCCTCGTAGTTCTCCAGGAACGCCGCGCCGCCGCTGCCCTCGCGCGGCGGGGCGCCGGGGGGCTGCAGTCCCCAGGGCGCCTGGAACAAGGGATCGACGCCGGTGGCCAGGTCGGTCATCTCGCAGATGTCGGCACCCTTGCCCGGCAGGACGGTCACCGACAGCGCGTCGGTCGTCAGTCGCAGGCCGGGCCAGCCGCTGATGACGGCCTCGGTAACCCCTCGTGGCGGCGCTGCCATGTGCCCTCCCAGACGACTTGACGCCTTCAGATGCTATAGCGTTTACTTCAGGCATGGGATCCGGGGCGGCGGTAGCCGTGGTCACCGGCGCGGCCAACGGCATCGGCGCCGCCGTGGCGCAGCGCCTGCGCGAGGACGGCTTCGCGGTGGCCGCGGCCGACGTCGAGCCGGTCGAGCCGGCCGACGGGATCCTGCCCTGCGCCCTGGATGTCGCCGATATCGAGGCCCACGATGGCCTGCTCGACCGGGTCGAGGCCGAGCTCGGGGCCGTGACCGCGCTGGTCAACGTCGCGGGCGTGTTCGTGCCGGAGCGGCTCGGGCAGCTGACCCTGCCCGCCTGGCGCCGCCAGCACGCCGTGATGCTCGAGGGGCCGGTCTGGCTCTCCCGCGCGGCCGGGCTGCGGATGGCGGCCCGCGGCGCGGGCCGGATCGTCAACGTGACGTCGGTGCACGCCAGCAACGGGGAACTGGCGTCGCTCGCCTACGACACGGCCAAGGCGGGCCTCGAGGCGGCCACCCGGAGCCTGGCCATCGAGCTCGGTCCCGCCGGGGTGCTGGTCAACTCCGTGGCGCCGGGGTTCACGCGGACCCGGATGTCGGTCGTTGACGGGGTCGACGAGCTGGAATCGGAATGGTTCCGGCAGATTTATCTCGACCATGGCCGGCTGCCATTGCGCCGGGCCGCGGAGCCAGCCGAGATCGCGGCCACCGTCAGCCATCTAGTCTCCCCCGGTAACACCTACCTGACGGGCCAGCGGATCGTCGTCGACGGCGGCCTGCTCGTCACCTTCTGAAAGGGAGATCTGGATGACCATGCTGCACCACACTGGGCTAACCGTCTCCGACCTCGACCAGTCCCTGCGATTCTGGCGGGACGCCATGGGGATGCAGGTCATCTTCCAGCAGGAGAAGAAGGGCGGGTACCTGGAGACCATCGTGGGCGAGCCCGGTGCGCACGTGCGGATGGCCCATCTCGCCTTTGACGGCGAGGGCACGAGGATCGAGCTATTCGAGTACGTGTCCCCTGCGGCGGGCCACCATATCCAGCGCCCGGCCGACGTCGGCTTCACCCACGTCTGCGTGGCCTGCGACGACATCGAGGAACGGCTGGAGCGGCTGGTCGCGGCGGGCGGGGTGCCGTTCACTGGCCCGGTCCTGGTCGACACGGGCGCCAACGCCGGGGGCCGCGGGCTGTACCTGCGCGACCCCGACGGGCACGTGGTGGAGCTCTTCGAGCGGCCGGCGGCGTGAGCCCATTTGATCCGCTCGATATTGAATCGACGCCGTTTGGCGCACCCCTGGTGCCGCGGCTGCCGATCCGGCTGCGGCGCACGGAGATTCTGACCATTGTCTACCGCACATCCGCGGAGGCCGCGGAATCGCTGCTGCCCCAGCCGCTGCGGCTGGCGTCTGACCTATGCCTGCTGCACGTCTACCACATGCACGACGCCGAGTGGTTTGGCGTATATTGCGAGTCGGCCTGGCAGATTCCGGTGCTCTTGCCGGACGGCGGCGAGGCGGTTTACTCGCCGTTTCTCGTGCTCGGATCGGATGGCGCCGTGGCCGCGGGACGGGAGGCGTACGGGCAGCCGAAAAAGGGCGGGCAGGTGCGGCTCGCCCCCAGCGGCGATCTGCTGGTCGGGGTGGTGGAACGCAACGGCATCGACGTCGCGACCGCGACGATGTGCTGGAAGCAGCGAGCCGCGCAGGGCCGCGAGCTCGCCGACCTGGTGCCGGGAGCGGACCTGAACGTCAACCTGAGGGTGCGCCAAGAGGAGGAAGGCGTCGTGAGCCGCGAGCTTGTGACCAGGCGCTTCGCCGACGTTGTCGAGCATGAGGCGTGGGCCGGGCCGGGCACGCTCGAGCTGCGTCCCAACGCCCAGCTCCCGGTCCACCTGCTGGCGGTCCGGGAGGTCGTGCTCGGCCTGCACCGGACCATCGACCTGACGCTGGCCCCCGGCCGCGTCATTCACCGGTACGGGACCGCGTGAACGCCACCGGCCCGCTGCCCGACCAGAGCCTGTCCGACGCGGTCGCGGAGCGGATCCGGGCCGCGATCTGGAGCGGCGAGTACGCGCCCGGCGACCGGCTGGTCGAGCGGCGCCTGGCCCATGAGTTCGGCATCAGCCACATCCCGCTGCGCGAGGCGCTGGCCAGGCTGACCGAGGAGGGCCTGGTCGAGCGCCTGCCGCGGCGCGGGGCCAGGGTGGCCAGCCTGACGCCGCGGATGCTGGAGGAGGTCTCGAGCCTGCGGGTGGTCCTCGAGCAGTTCGTCGTCCGGCGGCTGCAGGGCCGGTTCACCACCGAGGCGCACGACGAGCTGCAGGTCATCGTGGACCGGATGACCGCGGCCGCCGAGGCTCATGACCTGGTCCGCGTGCACGAGCTGGACCAGCAGTTCCACCAGCGCCTGTGGGAGCTCACCGATCACGGCCTGCTGGTCGAGCTGGCCGCGCAGATGCGCAGCCGCACGTCGCACTTCTACCGCGCCGCCGCCGCCTCGCTCGGCAGCGACGAGGTGCGCCGCCACGCCGACAGCCATCAGCAGCTGCTGGACGTCATCGCGTCGGGCGACCGCCGGGCGGCGGAGCGGGCCATGAAGCAGCACGTCGAGCAGGCCGCGCAGCGCATCGCCGATGCGCGGCTCACCCGGATGGAGGGGCAGTAGCCGATGGCGACTGGGCCGACTGTTGTCATCACCGACTCCGACCTAGGCTCCGATGCGGACGAGCAGGTGCTGCGCGAGGCGGGCTGCACGACGGTGCGCCTGCACGCGAGCACGGAGAGCGAGATCGCCGCCGGGGTATCGGCGGCCGATCCCGACGCGCTCGTGGTCCAGTGGGCGCGGGTGTCGGCCGCGGTGCTCGACGCCGCGCCGCGGTGCCGGTTCGTCAGCCGGCTGGGCATCGGGTACGACATGATCGACGTGGCCGCGGCGACCGAGCGCGGGGTGGCCGTGGCCAACACCCCGGACTACTGCGTCGACGAGGTGGTGTCGCACACCCTGGCCATGGCGCTGTGGCTGCTGCGGGGCCTGGGGCGGTTCGACGCGGCCGTCCGGGACGCTCAGTGGAGCGCCACCAGGCCCTGGCCGCTGGCCTGCCGGCCGTCGGCCGCGGCCATCGGGGTCGTGGGGCTCGGCCGCATCGGGAGCCGGGTCGCCCGGCAGGCCACCGCGCTCGGCTTCGAGGTGCTGGCCTGCGACCCCTACGCCGAGGCGCCGCCCGGCGTTCCGCTGGTCGATCTCGCCGAGCTACTGCGCCGCAGTGACCTGGTCACGCTGCACGCTCCGCTGACCGACGAGACCCGGCACCTGATCCGGGCCGAGACGATCGCGCTGATGCGCCCGGGCGGGCTGCTGGTGAACACCTGCCGGGGCGGCCTGGTCGACGAGGCCGCGCTCATCCATGCCCTAGATACGCAACACATCGCGGGCGCCGCCCTCGATGTTTTCGAGACCGAGCCCCTGCCCGCCGCCAGCCTGCTGCGCACGCTGCCCAACGTGCTGCTCAGCCCGCATGCGGCCTGGTACTCGCCGACCAGCCTGGCCGAGCTGCCGGTGCAGGCGGCCCGGCAGGTGGTGGACTTCCTGGCCGGGCGCCCGGTGTCGTCGATCCTCAACCCGGACTACGCGCAGCACGCCCGGGTGCCCTCCGGCGGCGACGGCCCCCGCGCGGTCGCCCCCGCGCCCTGAGGGTCACTGACCCGGCCGGGTGCCCGTGGACGCCCGCCGGCTGTTCATGATCGCGTCACTGGCGGCCGTGGGCAGCATCGCCACGGTCACCGCGGCGAAGGCCAGCGGCACCACCGGGCCGGTGATGCCCTCCGTGATCCCGAAGTTGAAGTACGCCGTCAGGGCCAGGCTCATGCAGGCGATACCCATGATCACCAGGCCCCAGAGCCCCGGGGCGTTCTTGTTGAGGCTGCTCTGCTCGCCCGACACCGCGGCCGGATCCTGCCCGGTCGCCCTGGCCATCGCGTCCCCCCCAGTACGAGAGCCGGCCTGTCGCTGGACCCGTCCAGCCGTAAACCCAGCGGGCAGCGGCGGGTGAATCACCGCTATGGCATCTGCGGTGTCAAGGGTCCGCCAAGAGTCAGTCAGGCGTCAGCCCGGACTCAGCCGGAGCTCGGGACCGCCCAGCCCATGGCGCTCCAGCCGCCGTCGGCGCACAGCGTGGTGCCGGTGACGAACGAGGAATCCTCGTCGCAGGCCAGGTACAGGACGGCACGGGCGATCTCGTCCGGCTCGCCGAACCGGTGCATCGGGGTGCGGGCCCGGTAGGCGACCACGTCGATCGCCCCCTCGTCGATGCCCTTCTGCACCAGCGCGGTCCGGGTCACCCCCGGCGCCACCGCGTTGACCCGGATGCCCCGCTCGGCCCACTCGATCGCCAGCACCTGGGTCATGGCCACCACCGCGGCCTTGGCCGCGCAGTAGGCCAGCCGCTGCGGGAACGCCTCCCAGGCGTTGATCGAGGCGATGTTGACGATCGTGCCGTGGCGGCGGTCGAGCATGTGCTGCCCGACGAGCTGCGAGCACAGGAAGACGCCGGTCTGCATGACGCCGATCGACGCGTTCCAGTCCTCGTCGGAGAGGGTCTCTGACGGGCCCATCAGCGCCAGGCCCGCGTTGTTGACCAGGATGTCGATCCGGCCGTGCGCGGCCAGGACCTCCGCCACCGCGGCCTGGACGGCGGCCCGCGAGCTGACGTCGCAGGCATGCCCGGTCCCGCCCAGCCGCCCGGCCGTCTGCGCCGCGGCGGCGCCGTCGAGATCCAGGATCGCGGTCGTCGCGCCCTCGGCGGCGAACCGCGTCGCGATGGCCTCTCCGATGCCGCGCGCGCCGCCGGTGATGACGGCGATCCGGTCAGCCAGCTTCATCCATCTACCTCCGTCGTTCCGGCAGCCCGCCCCGGCCGGGCCCTACCCATGGTGCGCCATATGCTATAGCGTTTTGGTGGAACCGTGCCAGCTGCGCCCGCCCGGCGGGCGTCCCGGCACCGGACCCGCGAGGAGGAAGCGGTGGAGCCAGCCGGCCGGCCAGAGCAGTCCGTCGTCAGCGACCAGATCACCATGCCGCCCCCCGTGCCGCGGCTGCAGCGGGTGGCCCGGTGGATGACCGCCGAGGATCTCGACGCGCTCGTCGTGACCGGGCCCGCCCTGGTGACCTGGATCACGGGCTACTCCCGGTACTGCGGCGGCCCGGCGGCGGCCGTCCTCACCCCGGCCGGGGATCAGACCCTGGTCGTGCTGCGCGACGAGGTCGCCGTCGCCGAGCAGATGTCCGCGGCGCAGGCGGTCGTCGGCTTCTCCGAGCGGGGCTTCGGGCTGGAGCTGAACCCCATCCCGCTGCTGGTGGACGAGGTGCTGAAGGTGGGCGCCGTGGCCGCGGCGGGCCGCATCGGCGTGGCCGGGGACTTCGGCGCGGCCGTGGCCGCGGCCGCCGCCGTGCCGGCCGTCGAGGGCGACGCCGTGCTGCACGAGATGAGCCTGGTCAAGGACGCCGACGAGCTGGCCAGGATCTTCCGCAGCTACGAGCTGTGCTGGCTGGCCCACGCCGCGGTGGCCGCGGGCACCGCGGCCGGGGCATCCGAGATCGAGATGTTCAGCGCCGCCCACCACGCGGCCCAGGTCGGCTACGGATCGCCGGTCGAGTTCGGCGCCGACCTGCTGGCCGGCCGGAACACGGCCGAGGTGTGCGCGCCGGTGGCCATCGCCGGGCCCGGCCGGGCCGGGCCGGGCGAGCCGGTGGTCGCCGACCTCAGCGTCGGGGCGGGCGGGTACTGGGCCGACACCTGCCGCACCTACGTCAACGGCCGCAGCGACGAGGTCGACGAGATCCGCGCGCGGCTCTACGCGATCATGGACGCCGCCGCCGCGGACCTGCGCACCGGCGCCAGCGGCGCCGACGTCTTCGGCGCCATCTCCGGCCGGATCGCGGCGGCGTGGCCGGACGGCGAGTTCCCGCATCACGCCGGCCACGGCGTCGGGCTCAGCGTGTTCGACGACCCGCACCTGATCCCGGCCGACCGCCGGCCCGCGCAGAGCTGGATGGTGATGGCCATGGAGCCCGGCGTCTACCTGCCCGGCCGGATCGGGGTCCGCAACGAGAACCTCTTCCTGGTCACGCCGACCGGTGCGGTCGAGCTGTCCCAGGCCATGGCCCGGCCGCTCAGCCCGCCCGCGCTGGCCGCCTGGCGGCGCTAGCCCAGGCCCGGCACCGCCCGCCCGGGCCCGCCCCGGACCGGCCCGCCCGGACCGGCCGGCGCGGCTTCATGATCGCGGAAATCCGTCCGCGAATATCGCTGACGGACTTCCGGGATCATGAATGCCCCCATTACGGGCGGCCGAAAGCGACGATTCGGTCCGGCTCGGGGCGGGGCGGACGGGACGGAAGGGGTCGCAGGTACGCGCGAGACCATCCGGCCAGGCCGACCGGGCTAGAACATGATCTGGCCGCCGTCGATGTTGATCGCCTGGCCGGTCAGGTACCCGGCCTCGGCCGACAGCAGGAACCAGATGACGCCCGCGCACTCCTCCGGGCTGCCGGTCCGGCCCAGCGGGATCGTCGCGTTGCGGGCCCGGCTCAGCTCCTCCGGCGCGGTTCCCCGGAACTCGGCCACCCTCTCGAGGACCTGCTCCTGCATCGGGGTGTCGATGATGCCCGGCACGACGGCGTTGACCCGCACGCCGCGCGGCGCGAACGCGTGGGCGAACGACCGGGTGATGCTGAGCACGGCGGCCTTGGACGACGCGTAGACCGCGCACTCGATCGTGGTCGAGATCTTGGCCGAGAACGAGCTGAGGTTGACCACCGCGCCGCCCGGCGGCATGACCCGGCCCAGCCGCGAGGTCAGGTCCCAGACCGCCTCCACGTTGACCGGGTAGATGGCCCGCATGTCCTCGACCCCGGACTCCAGGATCGGCCGCAGCCGGATCACCCCGGCCGCGTTGACCAGGCAGCGGGCGCCGGCCGCGGCCTCGACCACCCGGTCCCGCTCAGCTTCCGAGGCCAGGTCCGCGGCCATGGTGGCGCTCACCTGGTCACCGAGCGCGGCCAGGCCCGCCGCGTTCTTGTCCACGGCCAGCACGCGCAGTCCCTCCTGCTGGAGCCGCAGCGCGCAGGCCCGCCCGATCCCGCTCGCGGCGCCCGTCACCACGGCCTCAACAGCGTCAGCCATGACCGTCCCTCCCCTTCTGCGCGCCAGCGCTACCGGATCGCCCCCGAGAGCATGCCGCGGATGAACACCCGCGCGGTCACGAAGTAGACCAGCAGCGTCGGGATCGAGCCGAGCAGAAGCCCGGTCATGATCACCGGGATGTTGTTTGAGTATCTCCCGCTCAGCTGGGCCAGCGTGGGAGTCATCATCTCGGTGGAGGAGGTGTGCAGGAGCACCACGCTGATGAACAGCTCGTTCCAGACGCTGAGGAACGTCAGGATCGCGACGGTCATGACGCCGGCGCGCCCCATCGGCAGTATCACCCGAAAGAAGATCTTCAGCCAGTGAGCGCCGTCCACGCGGGCCGCCTCGACCACCGCGTCCGGGATGGCCCGGAAGATCGACCGGAGCAGGTAGGTGCCGTAGGGGATGCTGATCGCGGTGTAGATGAGGATCGCGGGCGCGAAGCTGGACGCCAGGCCGAGGTGCCCGATCTCCACGTAGAGCGGGATCAGCACCACGATGCCCGGCATGAACATGATCATGAGCATCAGCCAGAACAGGCCGTTGCCCAGCTTGATCGGCACCTTGGTGAACACGTAGGCGGCCAGCGCCGAGAACAGCGTGGCCAGCAGCACGGCCGGCACCACGACGATGATCGAGTGCAGCACGCTGGCCAGGAAGGGCACCTGGTTGAACAGGGCCCGGAAGTTGCTGAGGCTGTAGTGGGTGGGCAGGCCGTAGGGGCTGATCTCGTAGGCCTGCGCGCTGCGCATGGAGTTCAGCGCCATGAAGATGAGCGGGTACACGGTCGTGATGCCGACCAGGCACAGGCCGATGAAGACCACGAGGCGCCGCACCCGCACGCCGGTCAGCCACCGGCTGCTCCGGGCCGGGGCGACCGCGCCGGGGGCCCGGCGCTCGGCCACAGGGTTTTGCGGAGCGGCCGTCATCAGCTCCCCTGCACTTCGCGCTTGGGGAAGAGTCTGAGCTGCACGATGGTCAGCAGGAGGACGATAACGAACAGCAGGACGGCCAGGGCCGCGCCGTAGCCGAACTGGCCGTTCTCGAAGGTGGTCAGGTAGGTGAAGTAGTCCACGGTCGTGGTCGCGAAGCCGGGTCCGCCCGCGGTGATGACGTAGACGAAGCTGAACAGCGAGGTGAACGTGTAGATCACGTTGATGACGCTGAGGAACTGGAGCGAGCCGGAGATCAGCGGCAGCGTGATCGACCTCAGCCTGCGCCACCACGACGCACCGTCGATGGCGGCCGCGTCATAGAGCGCCGGGTCGATCGTGGACAGCGCCGACAGCACGACCACCATGCCGAAGCCGAAGGACGTCCAGACCAGGGCCAGGATCACCACCAGCCGGGCCGTCCACGGATGGGACAGCCACGGGTAGCTGGACAGGCCGATCGGGCTGAGCGCCTTGTCCACCAGCCCGGAGGGCAGGAAGAACGTGCTGAACAGGGCGCCGACGATGACCGGCGACAGGACGGCGGGGATGAAGAACAGGAACCGGAACACGCGCCAGCCGAGCACCCGCTCGTAGACCAGCACCGCGACCACGACCGAGGCGATCAGGATCAGCGGCACCGAGATCAGGAAGATGACCGAGTTGAGCAGGACCTGGGTGGTCACCGGGTTCGAGAAGATCAGCCGGAAGTTCGTCAGCCCGATGAAGCTGCTGGTCAGGCCGTCCCAGTTGGTGAAGCTCCGGTAGACCGTCTCGCCGATCGGCGCGACCATGAGGATGATGACCAGCGCCGCGGCCGGGAGCACGGCCAGGTAGGGAAAGAGATTCCAGCGGATCCGCCGCGTCGTGCGGTCCTGCATCGATCACATCCTCATCCGCTGGAGGCGGTGGCCAGGTAGTTCTTCATCTGGCCTTCCATGCTGGACGCGGCGCTGGTCGGGCTGAGCGTGCCGCCGAAGACCGCCGAGTTCGTCTGGTACCAGTAGGAGCAGATGGTCCCCGGCATGATGTTGTCAAAGGCCTCGCCGAGTGAGTAGTGGTCGACCTGGATGTACTGGTACTGGGCCGTCAGCAGGGGCTGCTGGGCCTTGAACGCGGCGGACGGCTGGAACGACACGTTGTTCGGCAGCTGGCCGAGCTCGGGGACCGACAGCTCCTGGACCTTCAGAGAGGTCAGGAACTTGATCAGCTTGATGTCGTCCGCGACGTACTTGGAGTTCTTGAAGACGACGTAGGAGTTGTTCGGGCCGCCCGACAGGCTGTGGGTGAACTGCGAGCCCGGCAGCACCGGGATCGGGAACAGGCCGACGTTGGCGCCCAGGCCCTTCATGAACTGGCTGTTGTAGAACCCGCCGGTCATGGTCATGGCGGCCTTGCCCGCCGCGAAGTCCGCGATCCCGCTCGAGTAGGTGAGCGACGGGGCGTCGTTGTTGGTCAGCCCGTCGGCGAACAGCTCGTGCCAGGCCGTGTACGGCTGGGTCAGCGTGGTCGAGTCCAGCGACTGGGCGCCCGAGTACATCTTCAGCACGCCCGCGTCGCCGACCAGCGCCGAGATCAGCGCGTCCTGGGTCCACGCGCCGACGTACCCTTCCTTCTCCCCGATGTCGAACGGGGTGATCCCCTTGGCCTTGAGCTTCTTGGCCATCGAGACCAGCTCCGCCCACGTGGCCGGCTGGGGATTGGTGATCCCGGCCTGCTTGAACAGCTTCTTGTTGTAATAGACCATGTACCAGTAGCCGGCGCCGTACGGCACCGCGTAGATCTTCCCGTTGGGCTTCTGCTGGTAGCCGTCGGTGACGAACTTCCAGCCGCTCAGCGAGTTGACGTAGGACTTGGGCAGGTAGCTGTTGAGCGGCACGAGGTACTGGCCGTTCTGGATGACCTGGCCGCCCACGTAGAGCTGCGCGATGTCCGGCGTGGTCCCGGCGACCTCGGACGACTTCAGCAGCGTGTTGAACGCCGGCGAGGCGTCACACGCCACCTGAGTGATCTTCACGTTGAAGCCGGGGTTGGTCTTCAGGAACAGGTTGACGCCCTTGGTCAGGAATGACTGAGAGGCCGGGACGCCGCACGAGCCCACGGCGAGCGCATCGTTCCAGATGGTGATCGTGGGCTTGGCGCCCCCGCCCGAGGCGCCTGAGCTGCCCGAGCTCCCCGAGCACGCGGCCATCGCCGTCACCAGCGCCAGCGCTGCCGCCCCCGCCGCCGTTGCCCTGAGTCTGCGTCCCGACATGATGCCTCCCGGCCGACCGCGGTCCTGGTGCCTAGCATCAAACGCTATAGCATCTAGCATGTCAAGGAACATTATCGCAGCGAGACGTGACAAAGCGCGGGCCGGGCTCGCTGTGATACGTTCGCGGCCGTAGCGCGCTGCTGCGAACTAGAGGAGGTGAGACCGATCAACGCTGTAACAGGTCGGGGCTCCCTCCTCCAGATGGCCTAGGGAGTGCCCGCAGAAGGCACCCCGAAAGGCTTCCCACGCCATGCGCTTCACCTCCCGGACGTCGTCCGACGGCGTCACCGAGCAGCTCTTCACCCTCACCTCCCCCTGCGGCACGTCCGCCTC
>JBOHCO010001187.1:0-5500 GCA_050698895.1 Streptosporangiaceae bacterium | reverse complement strand
GTCCAGCGCCGTCGTCGGCTCGTCCATGATGACCACCCTCGGTTCGAGGGCGAGCGCCATCGCGATCATCACCCGCTGGCGCATGCCGCCGGACAGCTCGTGCGGGTAGCTGCGCAGCCGGGACCGGGGGATGCCCACCAGGTCGAGCAGGGACGCGGCCCGCTCCCTGGCCTCGTCGCGCGGGATCCGCAGGTGGGCGTGAATGACGTCGAGCAGCTGATCGCGGACGTTGAGCACCGGGTTCAGCGCGTTCATCGCGCTCTGGAACACGATGGCGATCTCCCGCCAGCGCAGCTGCTTGAGCTCGTCGGGCCGCATCTGGAGGATGTCCGCGGGCTGGGCCAGGCGCCGCCCCGCGTAGCGGATGCTGCCGCCGGTGATCAGCGCGGGCGGGCGCAGCAGCCGGCAGGCGCCGTAGGCCAGCGTGGACTTGCCCGAGCCGCTCTCGCCGACCAGGCCGACCACCTCGCCGGGGTACAGCGCGAGGTTGACCCGGTCGGCGGCCCGGACGTCGGCGCCGCGGGTCCGGTAGACGACCGAGAAGTCGCGGATGTCGAGCACCGGGCCGGACTGGGTCGGCCCGGTGCTCGCGGCGGCGGAGGTCTGCGGGGGATTATGCGGCGGAATATGCGGCGGAATATGCGGCGGAATATGCGGGGCGCTCATCGACGGCCTCCCGGCTCGTCGTCGGTGAGCAGTGAGCTGCGCGAGAAGGAGTGCAGGAAGCCGGCCACCGGGCCGCGGCGCGGCTCGGCCGCGCCCAGCACCGGAGTCGGGTCGGCGGGCCGGACCCGGCGGCCGCCGAGCCGGATGTCGTGGCCGGCGTCGCGCAGCCGCGGGTTGCCGAGCTCGTCGATGCCGGTGTTGAGCAGCACCAGCCCGGTGCCGATCAGCGCCACGGCCAGGCCCGGCGGCGCGAACCACCACCAGGCGCCGAGCTGGAGAGCCTGCTGGCTCTCGGCCCAGTAGAGCATGGTGCCCAGGCTCCAGCTGGACAAGTTGGCCAGGCCGATGAAGGCCAGCGCGACCGACGTCCCGATCGCGTAGAGCACCGTGTTGACGAAGTTGGCCGCGATCAGGCTGATCTCGTTCGGGATGATCTCGTAGGTGATGATCCGCCAGGTGCTCTCGCCGGTCTCCCTGGAGGCGGCGACGAAGTCCCGGTTGCGGATGGCCAGCGTCTGCGCGCGGATCACCCGCGCGCCCCATGGCCAGCCGAGCACGCTGAGCACCACGATCGTGGCCAGCTGGCCCTTCTGCGGCAGGTAGCCCAGCAGCAGGATCAGCAGCGGCAGCGCCGGGATGACTAGGAACACGTTGGAGACCAGGGACAGGAACTCGTCCCAGACCCCGCCGAGGAAGGCCGCCGTGACGCCGACGAAGACCGACAGCGCGGTGGCGATGACGCCGACCAGCAGGGCCAGCTCCAGCGTGAGCCGGATGCCGACCAGCAGCTGGGACAGCACGTCCTGCCCGCTCTCCGTGGTGCCCAGCAGGTGGGCCGCGTCGGGGGCGTGCATGGACAGCGCCGGCGACGGGTTCTGGAAGCCCGGATCGTAGGGCGTGACCAGCGGGCCGATGATGGCGGCCAGCACGAAGAGGCCGAGCAGGATCGCCCCCACCTTGGCCTTGGTCGGCAGCCGCCGCCAGCGGCCGAGCTCCTGGGGTGATGCGGTCGGCGCGGTCGGGTCGGTGGTGACCGGAATGGCGAGCGTCATCGGGCTCCCTCCCGGGCTCGGGCGCGCGGATCAGTGACGACGATGACCATGTCGACGATCAGGTTGGCGAGCAGGACAGTGAAGGTGATCACGAGGAAGATCGCCTGCATCAGCGGGTAGTCGTTCGAGGTCACCGCGTTGAGCAGCAGCAGCCCGATGCCCGGGTAGGAGAAGACGATCTCCATGACGATGGCCCCGGAGACCACGAACCCCAGCGCCAGGCCGAAGCCCTGGAGCTGGGGCAGCAGGGCGTTGCGCGCGGCGTAGGTGAACACGACCCGGCGACTGGACAGGCCCTTGGCCTGCGCGGCGAGCACGTAGTCCTCGCCGATGGTGGTGATCATGACGTTGCGCATCTGGAGCATCCAGCCCGCCACCGACGTGATCACGATGGTGAAGGCGGGCAGCAGCGAGTGGTAGACGGCGCTGCCGATGAAGCTGATGTTCCAGCCGGGGATCAGGCCGTTCCCGTAGCCCTGGCCGATCGGGAACAGGTGCAGCTTCACGGCCAGCAGCTCGAGCAGGATCAGCGCGAGGAAGAAGTACGGGATGGCCTGGAGGAACATCAGGCCCGGCAGCAGCCGGTCGGTCCAGTCGCCGTGCCGCCAGCCGGCCACGATGCCCAGCCCGGTGCCCAGGAAGAAGGCGATCACGGTCGCGGTGCCGACCAGGGTCAGCGTCCACGGGATGGTCTGCGCCAGCAGCGTGCTGACCTGGGCCGGGTACTCCACGACGTCGGTGCCGAAGTTGAGGTGCACGATGTCGTTGAGGTAGGTCACGTACTGGTGCCACAGCGAGCCCGGGTGGCCGACGCCGAGCATGGCCTCCAGCGCCCGGTAGGCCGAGGGCTGGAGGTTGGGGAACTTGGACATGATGTCCTGGACGGCGCTGCCCGGCATGGCGCGCGGGAGGAAGAAGTTGGCAGTGAGCGCCACCCAGGCCGCGACCAGGTAAAAGACCAGGCGGCGGATGATGAAGGCCATCGCCAGCTCCTAGCTCTCGGGGGTCATGAGCACGTTGGGCTCGGGGGTCATGAGCGTGTCGGGCTCCGGGTTCATGAGCGCGCGCGGGGCGGCTGGCGCGAGGGCTGGCCGGGCGTCGGGCGTCGCGTCGCGTATTAAGCGGGTGTCCGGGGCGGCCCGGCCCCGGCTCTTCGGGCTTGGCTGGGTGGCTGGGCGCGGCGTCGCGGCCGCGGGGTGATGGGTCGCGAGGTGATGGGCGGTCGGCGAGGAGCGGCCGCGCAGCGGGCGCACCGGCAGTCGCTGCGCGGTGCCCGGCGGGCAGCCGCAACTGGAGCGGAGCACTAGCTCGGTCGGCAGCATCTCCACCTTCGGGCTCAGGCTGGGGTCGGCGATCCGGTCCAGCAGCCGGGCGCAGGCCCGCTCGCCGATCAGGCCCATGGGCTGGTGGACCGTGGTGAGCGGCGGGTGAGACAAGCTGCCCGGATAAATGTCGTCAAAACCGACCACCTTCACCTGCTCGGGCACCTTCACGCCCGCTCCGGCCAGCGCCTGGAGCACGCCGATGGCCATCTGGTCGTTGGAGCAGACGACCGCGTCCGGCAGCGCATCGCCGTGCCGGGCGAGCAGGAACTCCCCGGCGTCCTCACCGCTCTGCACACTGAACTGGCCGCTGCACGAGCCGATCAGCTCGGTGCCGCGGTGGGTGCGGTCCCGGTGCGCGCGCAGCACCATGTCCAGCGCGATGCGCCGCTCCCGCGCGTCGGACGCGGCCGCCGGGCCGTCCACGTGGAACAGCCGGCGCACGCCGTGCTCGTCGATGAGGTGGTTGATGAGCGCGACCGAGCCGGCCCGGTTGTGCGCCGTGACCACGTCGGTGGACCGCTCGGCCGGGTCGCCGCCGATGACCACCAGGGGCACCCGGCGGCCCAGCCGGGCCAGCAGGTCCGAGGACACGATGCCCTCGCCGATCAGCAGGCCGTCGACCTTGCCCGACAGCGACTGGAGCCGGGCCAGGTTGGCCTCGTCCTCCTGGAGGAACGTGATCAGCAGGGACCAGCTGCCGTGGTCGCGGATGCGCGCCTCTACGCCGTGCAGGATCTCGTCGTAGTAGAGGAGGTTCATGTTCTCGATGTCGTACTGCTTGGCCCGCCGCTCGACGCAGACCAGGCCGATGACGTCCTTGCGGCGGCGGGACAGGCTCTGGGCCGCGCCGTCGGGCACGTAGCCGAGTTCCTCGATGACCTGGGTCACGCGGATCCGGGTGCTCTCGCGAACCCGGTCGAGGCCGTGCACCACGCGGGACACGGTGGCGGTGGACACCCCGGCCAGCCGGGCGACGTCGTAGAGCGTGACCGGGCTGCCGCCGCCGTCACCGGTCGCGGCCGGAGCTTGCGCCGGGTCGTCGAGCGGGCCTGAGGCCGGCCCGCGGACCGAGCTCATCCCGCGACCGCGCGGTCGTCAGAAGGCGCGCTTGTCAGCATCGAGGGCATCCAGTGCATCAATCATTGAGAGCGGATTAAAGCGGTTACATCGTCATGTCTAACCGGTTACATCGCTAATCTAAGCGCTTACACTAAAACCCACTATGGGGGCCGTCAAGACCCTCGACCGGACACGCGACGCTCCCGCGAGCGGGTCAGCACCGGACGGGCCGGCCACCCGAGGCTGGGTCAGGGAGGAGCTGATGACGATGGGGTGGAGCACCGACGGTGCTTTGTCCTTCCCGCCCGGATTCGCGTGGGGGGCGGCTACCGCCGCCTACCAGATCGAGGGCGCCGCCGACGCCGACGGCCGGGGGGCGTCCGTCTGGGACACCTTCAGCCACACGCCCGGCAACGTCCACGGCGACGACACCGGCGACATCGCCTGCGACTCCTACCATCGCTACCGCGAGGACGTCGGCCTGCTCGCCTCGCTCGGCCTCAGCTCCTACCGCTTCTCCATCTCCTGGCCCCGGGTCCAGCCCGGCGGCCGCGGCGGCCCCAACCAGAAGGGCCTCGACTACTACCGCGCCCTGCTCGACGAGCTGGCTGAGCACGGCATCGCGCCCGCCGCCACCCTGTACCACTGGGACCTGCCCCAGGAGCTCCAGGACGAGGGCGGCTGGGCCGCCCGCGACACCGCCCAGCGGTTCGCCGACTACACCGCGATCGTCGCCGAGGCGCTCGGCGACCGGGTGGACCGCTGGATCACCCTGAACGAGCCCCAGGTCGTGGTCAGCCACGGCTACCGGCACGGCGAGCACGCCCCCGGCCTGCGTGACGCCGCCGCGGCCGCCGCCGCCACCCACCACCTGCTGCTCGGCCACGGCCTGGCCACCCGCGTGCTGCGCGACCTGCTGCCCGCCGGGCAGCCCGTCGGCATCAGCCTGGACTTCAATCCCGTACGGGTGCTCCGGGGCCAGATGACGGACGCCGGCCCGGCCGAACGCCTGGAGCAGGCCCGCCTGACCATTGACGCCGAGCTGAATCGCCTGTTCCTCGAGCCGCTCCGGCACGGCCGCTATCCGGCCCACGCCCGGCCCGAGGTGCTGCCGCCTGCCGCGCTGATCGCCGACGGCGACCTCGAGCTCATCCGCCAGCCCATCGACTTCCTGGGCCTGAACTACTACTCGCCGGTCTACCTCCGCCTCGGCGACCCCGCCGACCTGCGACGCGGCGAGGAGCGCAGCCGCCTCGGCACGCCGGGCGTGGTCGAGTGCCGCCCCGAGTGGCTGGAGCAGACCAACATGGGCTGGCTCATCGACCCCGAGGCCCTGCACGACCTGCTGCTCGACGTGTCGCGGGAGGTGCCGGACTGGCCGTTGTTCGTCACCGAGAA
>JBOHCO010001186.1:0-1629 GCA_050698895.1 Streptosporangiaceae bacterium | reverse complement strand
CCATGCCACCGCCCGCGCTGGTCCAGGCCACCGCCGACGGCCATCCGCGCGCGGTGTCCTACACCTCCTGGGTGCCCAAGTCCACGATCCAGGGCATCGGCCGGATCCCGTTCTACAACTTCCTGAGTAAGGCCCAGGACGGGGCGCACTTCCCGAACAACGGCCGGGCCATGATCCTGGTCCGCCACAGCGTCCGCCGCATCAACATCGGCTGGGTGATCGTCTGGCGTGGCGTCCCCGCTGGGGGGGCCAGCCCTCGGGGGGCCAGCTCCAGGGTGGCCAGCGGCCGGTCGGGCCTCGGCGTCCGCAAGGGCGTCACCCGGTTCCTGTACGCGGCCGGCTTCAGGCCTAAGTACCAGGTCAACAACTCCTGGGGCAACATCACGGTCTGGAAGCGAATGTCCTAGGCTCGCCCAGACCAGCGCAGCGAGGATCAGCCAGAGGAGCCCCCATGGCCAAGCCCAAGCAATCGGCGCAGCGCCCGCCGGCGCCTCGTGCGGGCGCCGCCAAGGCAGCCCCGGCCAAGGCGATCCGGCCCAGGTCGACTCTGCCCGCGGCCCAGCCCCTGCTGGCGCCCGAGCCCGAGCCGATGCCCAGCACGGTCCGCAACGCCATGCGGCTGATGTACGCCGGGGCCGCGTTCTCGGCCATCGACCTGATCGTCAGCCTGGTCACCGCCGGGCAGATCAGCACCGCGATCCAGAACGCCAACCCGGCCTGGAGCCACGCCCGCGTCACCGCCAACGCGCATGCCGAGCTCACCGCGTCCGTGGTCATCTGGCTGGTCACGATCGGGTTGTGGGTGATCATGGCCCGGATCAACCAGGCCGGCCGGGGCTGGGCCCGGATCGTCGCCACCGCGCTGTCGGTGCTCAGCACGCTGAGCTTCGCCGAGGCGGTCATCCAGCCGGCCGCGCTGGTCAGCAAGCTGGTCTACCTGCCGCTGTGGGCGGTCGGCGTGGGCGCGGTCATCCTGCTGTGGCGGCCGGCCACCACCGACTACATCCGGGCCGGCCGGGCCTAGCCACTCGGCCGCCCGGACCGCCGCCGCGAGTCCCCCGCGTCCCGCGCTCACCTCACGCCACAGCGGCGTCGGCACCCCCGGCGATCATGGTCGTGGGTGTCCCGTTGGGTACACAGGAGGGTCACCAACGGGACACCCACAGCAGCCGGACGCCTGCTGCGGCCGGGCCGGAAGGCGCGGGGGCCTAGCCGCCCGCCCGGTCGGCCGCCGCTAACTGCTGCGTCGCCGTGGCCAGCGCGTCCGGCGCGGCCGACGGCAGCAGCGCGGTCAGCCGCTGCCAGGCCAGCTCGGCCCCCGACGCCAGGCAGCCGTCCACCACCGCGTCGGTGCCCAGCGCGCTGACCCGGACGTCCGGCAGCACCGGGGCCAGGCCCCGCAGCTCGGCCGAGACCGCGGCCGCGAACCCCGGCGCCTGGCCGATGCCGCCGCCGAGCACGACCAGCTCGGGGTCCACCACCGTGATGATGGCGCAGATGGCCTTGGCCACCAGGCGGGCCTCGCCCGCGACCACCGCGGAGGCCCGCTCGTCGCCGGAGGCCGCGGCCTCGAAGACCCGGCGCGCCGACACCGAGCCGCGCATCCCGGCCCGCCGCGCGGCCCGGACC
>JBOHCO010001185.1:0-5716 GCA_050698895.1 Streptosporangiaceae bacterium | reverse complement strand
GGTTGGCCAGCTGACGGCTCTTCAGCGAGATCAGCACGAGCCAGACCGGCAGCGAGCCGCCTGCCTCGGCCAGCGCCGCGTCGAACGCGCGGCCGGTCTCCCTGGCCACCCGGGCCAGGTGCATGCCGACGGGCTGGCGGTCGGGACCGTACATGCCCGCAGGCTAGCATGCCCCGGCGCCGTCGAAGCATTTGACGACTAACCCTTAGATATCTAAGCTATGGATCACTGAGATGGCCGGGCTACCGCGCCAGACGGGCGGGACGGGAGAGTCGTGATGAGCATCAGCGGGGACATGCACGGGCAGGTGGCACTGGTGGCCGGGGCCAGCCGCGGGATCGGCGCCGCCACCGCCGAGGCGTTCGCAGCCGCGGGGGCGGCGGTGGTGCTGGCCGCTCGCGACCTGGCCGCCCTCCAGGCGGTGCGGGACCGCATCGAGGCCGGCGGCGGCCGCGCGCTGGCCGTGCGGGCCGACGTCAGCAGCACCGAGTCCATGCGCGGCCTGGTCGACCAGGCCGTGGCCGCCTACGGGCGGCTCGACGCGGCGTTCAACAACGCCACCGCCGGGCCCCGGCCCGCGCCGCTGGCCGAGATCGACCCGGATCAGTTCGACCTGGGCATCGCGACCAACATCCGCGGCACGTTCCTGGGCATGAAGTACCAGATCCCGGCCATGCTGGCGGGCGGCGGCGGGTCGATCGTGAACATGGCCTCGCTGGCCGGACTGACCGGCACCGCCAACCTGGCCGCCTACGTCGCGGGCAAGGCCGGCATCATCGGGCTGACCAAGGTGGCCGCGCTGGACTACGCCGATCGCGGCATCCGGGTCAACGTGCTGGCGCCGGGCCCGATCCTGACCCACCACCTGGAGGCAGCCGGTCCGGAGGCGCAGCGACTGGCCGGCCAGGCCACGCCGATGCGCCGCACCGGCACTCCGGCCGAGGTGGCCGAGGCCGTGGTCTGGCTGTGCTCGCCGGGGGCCTCGTTCATCACCGGCACCGTGCTGCCCATCGACGGCGGCCAGAGCGCCGGCTTCAAGCCCGCGCAGATGTACCGGCCCGGCCAGCCCATGCGCGCCGGGCAGCCAGGCTGACGGTCGTCCTGAGAGCCGCCAGTCACCTCCGCCGGCCGCTCCGGCGTTTCCGCGGAAACGCCACGCGCCGGTCCGCCCGGCCGCGGGCCTCAGGCACCGGCAGGTGCGCCGGCCGGGCCGAGCCGATGCGCACGACCGCGGCGTCGTGCGGGTCAGGCCTGGCCGACGAACGCGACGACGTCGCCGTAGGTGGTGAACGCGGCCTGGTCGCTGATCACGGCCTGGACCTGGGAGCGGACGTCCTCGACCACGTCGGCCCAGGGCCGGGCGACCTCGTCCTGGTAGTGGTCGGCCATGCTGGCCACGTAGTCGGCGGCCACCGCGGCGTCGCGGATGACCACCGGGTGCACCGGGTCGGGCCGCACCAGGGCCACGTCCGCGAACGCCTCGGCGAGCTGCGCAGCGCCGTTCTCGGCCGTGAACTCCCCGGCGGACGGCCGCTGCCGCCAGCCCGGCGTGTCCCGGCGGACGGCCCGCTCCACGGCATCGCGCAGCGCGCGGATGTGCTGGGCGCCGTTGGTCACCGCCACGCAGCGGCCGCCCGCCGCGAGCACCCGGCGCAGCTCGCGGATGGCCGCCGGCCGGTCCGGCACCAGGTCCAGCATGTGGCAGGCGAGCACCACGTCGACGGCGCCGTCGCGCACGGGCAGCGCGGTGACGCTGGCGTTGAGCAGCGCCGGGTGCCCGGCCGTGCGCAGGATGCCCGGCGACAGGTCGCAGCCTGCCGCCCGCGCGCCCCGGTCCCGCAGTGCCCTCAGGTAGCGACCGTTGCCGCAGCCGACCTCCAGCACCCGCTCCCCCGGCGCGATGCCGGCCAGGTCGAGCACCCAGTTCATGAGGTCGAACGGCGGATCCTGCTGCTGCCACAGCCGCTGGCGGGCGGCCAGATTGCGGTCATCGGCGTACTGCGTTGCAGGGTTCAGCCGCACCAGGGGACTCCTGTTAAGGAAATCTTTCTCAGAGCATCTTGGCCAGGAACTGACCGGTGTAGCTCTCCTCCACCTTGGCCACCTGCTCCGGGGTGCCGGTCGCGATCACCGAGCCGCCCCGTGAGCCGCCCTCGGGACCCAGGTCGACGACCCAGTCGGCGGTCTTGATCACGTCCAGGTTGTGCTCGATGACGATGACCGTGTTGCCGCCGTCTACCAGCCGGCCCAGCACGCCGAGCAGCTTGCGGATGTCGTCAAAGTGCAGTCCCGTGGTCGGCTCGTCGAGCACATAGATGGTCCGCCCCGTCGACCGGCGCTGCAGCTCGGTGGCCAGCTTGACCCGCTGCGCCTCGCCGCCGGAGAGGGTCGGGGCGGGCTGCCCGAGCCGGACGTAGCCCAGGCCGACGTCGACCAGCGTCTTGAGGTGGCGGTGGATGGCAGGCACCGGCTCGAAGAACTCGGCCGCCTCCTCGATCGGCATCTGCAGAACGTCGGCGACCGTCTTGCCCTTGTAGTGGACCTGCAGCGTGTCCAGGTTGTACCGGGCGCCGTGACAGACCTCGCACGGCACGTAGACGTCCGGCAGGAACTGCATCTCGATCTTGATGGTGCCGTCCCCGGCGCAGGACTCGCACCGCCCGCCCTTGACGTTGAAGGAGAACCGGCCCGGCTGGTAACCGCGCACCTTGGCCTCGGTGGTCTGCGCGAACAGCTTCCGGACGTGATCCCAGACCCCGGTGTAGGTGGCCGGGTTGGACCGCGGCGTCCGGCCGATCGGCCCCTGGTCCACGTGCACGACCTTGTCCAGGTGCTGCATGCCGGTGACCCGGGTGTGCCTGCCCGGCACGATCCGCGCGCCGTTTAGCTCCCGGGCCAGGGCGCTGTACAGGATGTCATTGACCAGCGTCGACTTACCCGAGCCCGAGACGCCGGTGACCGCGACGAACACGCCGAGCGGGAACGTGACGTCGACGTCGCGCAGGTTGTTCGCGGACGCGCCCTTGACCGTGACCTCCTTGCCGCGGGTCCGCTTCCGCCGCTGCGCGGGCAGCGGGATCTCCTTGCGCCCGGTTAGGTACGCGCCGGTCAGCGACTCCTCGCTGGCCAGCAGCTTGTCCACCGGACCGGAGACGACCACGTGGCCGCCGTGCTCCCCGGCCCGCGGCCCGATGTCGACGACCCAGTCCGCGGCCCGGATGGTGTCCTCGTCGTGCTCGACCACGATCAGCGTGTTGCCCAGGTCGCGCAGCCGCAGCAGCGTCTCCAGCAGCCGGTGGTTGTCCCGCTGGTGCAGCCCGATGGACGGCTCGTCCAGCACGTACAGCACGCCGACCAGGCCCGAGCCGATCTGGGTGGCCAGCCGGATCCGCTGCGCCTCCCCGCCGGCCAGCGTGGCCGACGCCCGGTCCAGGCTCAGGTAGTCCAGGCCCACGTCGAGCAGGAAGCCGAGCCGGGCGTTGACCTCCTTGAGGATCCGGCCGGCGATCTGCATGTCCCGGTCGGACAGCTCCAGGGTGAGCAGCAGCTTGGCCAGCTCGCCGATGGGCAGCTTGCAGTAGTCCGAGATCGACCGCGCGTCCACCTTGACCGCCAGCGAGACCGGCTTGAGCCGGGCGCCCTGGCAGGTCGGGCACGGCACCTCGCGCATGTACCCGGCGAACCGCTCCCGGCTGGAGTCACTCTCGGCCTCGGAGTGCCGCCGCTCGATGTACGGGATCGCGCCCTCGAAGTTGGTGTAGTACGAGCGCTCCCGGCCGAACCGGTTCTTGTAGCGGACGTGCACCTGATCGCCGTAGCCGTGCAGCAGCGCCTTGCGGGCCGCCGCGGGCAGCCGGGCCCACGGCGTCTCGATGCTGAACCCGACCGCGTTGCCCAGCGCCTCGATCAGCCGGATGAAGTAGTCGCTGACGTGACCGCCGCTCCACACCGCGATGGCGCCCTCGGCCAGCGTCTGGTCCGGGTCGGAGACGACCAGCTCGGGGTCGACCTCCATCCGCGTGCCCAGGCCCGTGCAGTCCGGGCAGGCGCCCCACGGCGAGTTGAACGAGAACGACCTGGGCTCCAGCTCGTCGAAGGACAGCCCGTCGTAGGTGCAGGCCAGGTGCTCGGAGAACATCCGCTCCCGCTGCGGGTCGTCCTCCGGCAGATCCACGAACTCCAGCACCACCACGCCGCCCGACAGGACCAGCGCGGTCTCCACCGAGTCGGTCAGCCGCCGCCGCGCCGACTCCTTGACGTCCAGGCGGTCGACGACGACCTCGATGTCGTGCTTCTCGTACTTCTTCAGCGCGGGCAGGTCCCCCGACACCGCGGTCTCCAGCCGGATCACGGTGCCGTCCACCCGGGCCCGTGAGTAGCCCTTGACCTGGAGCTCGCGCAGCAGCTCGGTGTACTCGCCCTTGCGGCCGCGGATCACCGGCGCGAGCACCTGGAACCGGGTGCCCTCCTCCAGCTCCAGCACCCGGTCCACGATCTGCTGCGGGCTCTGCCGGGCGATGGGCCGCCCGCACTGCGGGCAGTGCGGCTTGCCCACCCGGGCGTACAGCAGCCGCAGGTAGTCGTAGACCTCGGTGATCGTGCCCACCGTCGAGCGCGGGTTCCGGCTGGCCGCCTTCTGGTCGATGGACACCGCGGGCGACAGCCCGTCGATGAAGTCGACGTCCGGCTTGTCCATCTGGCCCAGGAACTGCCGCGCGTAGGCCGACAGCGACTCCACGTAGCGACGCTGGCCCTCAGCGAAGATCGTGTCGAAGGCGAGGCTCGACTTGCCCGACCCGGACAGGCCGGTGAAGACGATCATCGCGTCCCTGGGCAGGTCGAGCGAGACATCCTTGAGGTTGTGCTCGCGCGCGCCGCGGACGACAAGACGGTCAGCCACTCTGCGCTCGATTCTCTGGTGCCGGTAACTGTCGGGCCGTTAGCGCGCCGGCCGGGTCCCGACCCGGCCATGTGGATCAGGCAGTGCCTGATCAAGCCGTGTCGGGCGGGTCAGCAAGGCGCTTCGCCATGGTATCCGGGGGGTCTGACAGTCCGGGCGCCCTTAACGCGGGGGCCGGTCCCCCGAGCGCGCCAAGCGCCGCCGTAGACCCAAACCCGCCAGCCCGCCCCCCGATTCCCGCCCGCCCATACCCTCCCAAACCCCGGGCCCGCCCGACCGGATCGCGTGCTGCGGCCGGCCGGAAGGCGAGGTTCATGATCCCGGAAATCCGTCCGCGAATATCGCTGACCGATTTCCGCGATCATGGCGGCCTCCCGTGAAGGGCGGCCGGTCAGGGGGATTGACTGAGGCGGCCAGCCGAGCTCGCTAGGGCACGGCGTAGCCGGGTTACGGCACGGCGTAGCCGGGCACCGACGGCCAGCGGACGCTCAGCACCACCGAGGGCTCGGCCGAGCGCCACGAGTGGCCGGTGTGGTGCAGCACCACGTAGTCACCGGGCCGGGCCAGCTCGACGGTGCGGTCCGGCAGCCGGATCTCGAACCGGCCGCTGATCAGCACGTGCAACGAGGTGCGCTCCTCGTGGGTCACCCACTGAGCCCGCTCCTCCCCGGCCGGGTGCACGCCCCACTTGATCTCGACGTCCTCGCTGTGCCGGACGTCGCCCTCGGGCATGAAGTGACCCAGCAGCCAGCCCCGGTTGAGCGGGCCGTCGACGTCCGCGTTGCCCACGTAGATGTTCTGCGCCATGGCCAGCGA
>JBOHCO010001184.1:0-2631 GCA_050698895.1 Streptosporangiaceae bacterium | reverse complement strand
GCGCGGGCGTCAGCGCCGCCGCCAGCGCCACGGCCAGGACCAGCGCCACGGCCAGCGCGAGCGGCACGGCCAGGCCGGGCGGGACGGCCAGCAGCCCGGCCACGGGCGTCAGCAGCTGCACGGCGTCCGGGCTGCGGATCCGGCTGGACACCGCCGCGGCGGGGGTGGCGGCGGGCAGCTCCTTCGTGCCGCTGGAGTTCACCAACATCTCGGGCCAGGCCTGCGAGCTGGCCGGCTACCCGGCGGTGGCGCTGACCATGGGCCTGTCCGGGGCCCGGGTCGGGGCCCGGGCCGCGACCGACCACGCCGTCCCGGCCGCCCCGGTGGTGCTGGCCCCCGGCGGCATCGCGCACGCCTGGCTCCAGGTCCTGAGCACGGCGAACTACCCGGCCAGCAAGTGCCACCCGGTGACCGCGGCCGGGCTGCGGATCACCGTGCCGGGGACGGCCAGCGCGAGCTACGTGGCTCACCCGGTGCCGGCCTGCCAGGCCGTGCTGCGCGGCAGCCAGATGCTCACCGTGCATCCCGTCCAGCGAGGCCGGGCCCGCCGCGGCACGGCGTGACAGGCCGAAAAACCCCAGTGACCCCGTGACCGACCGGTCGCGGAAGCAGACCACGGGAAAGGGCCTCGGCCCAGAAGGGGGCATGTCCATGAAGCCGACATTCGCAACCCGCATGACCCGTGTCACCCGCCGCGCGCTGACCGGCACAGCAGTCCTGTGCGGGGCGGCGGTGCTGTCTGTCACTCTGCTCGGCACCGCCCTGACTGCACCTTCCGGCGCGGCCCAGGCCGCCACCACCACGGCGGTCAGAACCAGCCCGGCCTGGTCGCCGAAGTGCACCTCCCGGCAGACGGAGATCTGGCTCGGCCTGGGCCTCGGCGGCGGGACCGCCGGGACGATCTTCTACCCGGTCGAGTTCACCAACGTCGGCCACCACGCCTGCTTCGTGTGGGGCTTCCCGAAGGCGGCCGCGATCAGCGCCTCCGGCCACCAGATCGGCAAGTCCTCGCGGGCGCTGCGGCTGCGGCACGGCGTGGTCGAGCTGTTCCCTGGCTGGACCGCCCACGCCACGCTGGGCATCGTCGAGGCGGGGAACGTGTGCAGCCACCCGGTCCGGGCGGCCAGCCTGCGGATCCGCGCCCCGCATCAGCGCGCGTCCACGGACCTGCCGTTCGCCTTCCAGGCCTGTCACGGCAAGCGCGTGCTGGTCTTCGGGCCGATCATGCCGGGCGTGGGCATCCCGTAGCCAGGGTTTAGCTCGCCTCAGCAGCAAGAGCGGGCGCCGGGCCGGAGGCCCGGCGCCCGCGTCCGCGCCCGGGCCGATACGGTGCCTGGCATGGATGACGACCTGACTCCGCGGCTGCGCGCCGTCTGCGATCTTCATGTGGCCGAGGTCCGCGAGGGCAGCGGCCGGCACGAGTACGACGGCCGGGTGCAGGACCTCTCGCGGGCCGGGGTCCGGGCCGGCCTGACCGCGCTGGACGACGCCGCCCGTGCCGACCCGCCGCTGGCCGACGCGCACGACGAGGCCCAGCTGACCGCGTTCGCCGCCGCGGCCAGGGTCGAGTTCGGCGACCTGGAGCTGCACCGGCGCAACCCGGCCGTGCACCTGGGCAGCCTGGACCTGGCCTGCTACGACCGGGACTACGCCCCGGCCGCGCAGCGGGACCAGGCCCGCCGCGAGCACCTGGCCGCCTGGCCGCAGGCCATCGAGGCCGCGCTGGACGCGCTGGACCAGGTGCCGGCGCCGGTCGCCGATGCCCTGGCGGCCGCGATCCGCGGCCTGGCCGCCGGCATCCCGGCTGACGCCGGCGAGGAGGTCAGGACGGCCGCGGTGGACGCCCACACCCGGCTGGTGACGCGCATGGAGCAGGCCGCCGCCAGCGGCGACCCGGACGCCGCGCTCGGCCGCGCCGCGCTGAGCGCGCTGATGGGCACGGCCGACGCGCTGCCGGTGGACGTGGGCCGGCTCAGCGAGCGGGCGGACGCCGAGCGGGACCGGCTGACCGAGCGGCTGGCCGACAGCTGCGCGCGGATCGACCCCGCCCGGCCCGCCCTGGAGGTGGCCCGCGAGCTGGTCCGCGACCACCCTGACACCGACGGCGTCATCGAGGCGGCGCGCCTGTGGACCACCCGGGCCATGGACTTCACCCGCGAGCACGACCTGGTGCCCTACCCCGACGGCGAGTGCCTGGTCGGGCTGGCCCCGGAGTCGCGGCGCTGGGCCATGGCGATGATGTCGCCGGCCGCGCCGGGCGAGCCCGAGGGCCCGTCCTGGTACCACATCACCCCGCCGGAGCCGTCCTGGCCGGCCGCGGAGCGGGAGGAGTGGCTGGAGGTGTTCAGCGACACCACGCTGCCCGGCATCACGGTGCACGAGGTCGCGCCCGGCCACTTCTCGCACTTCCGGGCGATCCGCCGGGCCGAGGGCCAGGTCCGGCGCACGCTGCACTCGGACGCGTTCGTGGAGGGCTGGGCCCACTACGCCGAGGAGCTGTGCGCGGAGGAGGGCTTCTGCGCCGACGACCCGCGGTTCGCCGTCGGCGTCTGGCTGGAGGCGCTGATCCGGGTCACCCGGCTGGCCTGCGCCATCGGCGTGCACACGGCCGGGATGACGGTGGCGCAGGCC
>JBOHCO010001183.1:0-2131 GCA_050698895.1 Streptosporangiaceae bacterium | reverse complement strand
ACGACCGGGTGCACTCGCCGGCGCTGAGCGCGGTGGACAACTCCACCGTCGTCGCGCTGGCCGTGGCGGCCGCCCAGCACGGTGACCGGCCCACCGCGGCCAGCAGCCTGGCCGCCCTGCGCAGCCGCGAGCTGACCCGCCTGCCGCGCGGCAGCAGCTGGCTGGTGACCCTGAACGGCATCGCGGAGACCGCCTACCTGCTGGGCGACACCGAGGCCGCCCGCGAGGCCTACGACCTGCTGCACCCGTACGCCGACCGGCCCCTGGTCGGCGGGCTCGGGGTCACCTGCTTCGGGTCGACGCACCAGGCCCTGGGCATCGCCGCGCTCACCATGCGGCAGCTCGACCAGGCCGTCGAGCACCTGACCGCGGCCGTCCGGCACAACCTCGCGCTGGCGCACTGGCCCGCGCTGGCCTTCTCCCGGCAGCGGCTGGCCCGGGCGCTTCGCCTGCGCGCGCGGGCCGACGACATGGCCGTGGCCCGGCGGGAGCTGGACACCGCGCGGGCCGAGGCGGCGGCCCTCGGCATCCCGCTGCCCGATGACACTGGCGGCGGTGGTGCCGCGGCGGCGGCCGCCGTGACCTGCGAGCGGTCGGGCCGCAGCTGGCGGCTCGGGCTGGCGGGCCGCACCGTCCTGGTCGAGGACAGCATCGGCATGCTGCACCTGGCCGTGCTGATCGGCAATCCGCGGCAGGAGATCTCCGCGGCGGACCTGGCCGCCGGGGTGGCGGCCGTCACCGCGGCCGCGCCGGTCACCGGGGTGGCCTCCGTCACCGGGGCGGGGGCGGCGTCCGGGGTTGGCCCGGCCGGTCATGCCGAGGCCGGGCGGACCGGGCAGCCCGGGCAGCCCGTGCTCGACGCCGAGGCCATCGCCGGCTATCGCGGCCGGCTCCGGCGCCTGGACGCCGAGCTGGACGAGCTGACGCCGGGCAGCGACGCCGATCGCGCCGCCCGCGCGGAGCGGGACTGGCTGGTCGCGCAGCTGGCCAGCGCCACCGGGCTGGGCGGCCGGCCGCGGTCCTTCCCCGACGACAGCGAGCGGGCCAGGGTCGCGGTCGGCAAGGCCATCCGGCGCGCGCTCACCCGGATTACGGCCGCCGACGCCGTCATCGGCGAGCATCTCCGGCAGGCCGTCCGCACCGGGGCGCGCTGCTCGTACTGGCCTGGCTGACCGGCTGGCCCCTCTTCGGATCCGGTGTCCGCGGCCTGGTGTCCGGGCGTGGAACGGGACGGCACGGCATGGACCGCCGTCTTCTTATAGTCCACCCCGCTATCCACCCCGCTATCCACCCCGACCCGGTGACCCGCGCTCCGTCGCGCCCCGGGTCACCGCGATGAAGGAGCCGTCGATGGCACTACGCGACAGCATGCGCAGCTCAGCTGCCCAGTACCTGAACCCGGGCGAGCCGATCCAGGCCGTGATCGGCGCCCAGACCGCCAGCCAGTGGCTGGCCGCCCTGACCGGCGTGTTCCTGTTCCTGGGCCTGAATCACTACCGGATCCTCGCTGTCACGCCGACCCGGATCGTGGTGCTCGACGCGGGCAAGGCCAGCATGACCAAGGCTCGCGGCGTGGTCACGGAACTGCCGCGCGCGACCCGGCTCGGCCCCGGCAGCGGCATCTGGCACAAGATCCCGGCCGGCGAGGAGACGCTGCGGGTGCACCGCCGGTTCTTCAAGGATCTCGAGACCGCCGACAGCGTCGGCGCCGCGGCCTGACGCAGGTCGCCGAAACGGGGAGAGGGGACAACAGATGAGCAAACTCCAATCGCGCGCCGTCCGGCGGCTGGCCGCCGCCAGCCTGGCCGCGACCGCACTGACGCTAGCCGGCCTGACGCCCGCACTGGCGGCCGCCGGGCCGTCCATGACCGCCAACCACGGCGGGGTCAACATCGCCGTGCCAGGCCCGCTCAACAGCCTCCGGTTCTACTGGGCCACCAACGGCTCGCATACCTGGCACGCCGAGAAGGTCGCGGGCGCGGGGACCACGTTCTCGGCGCCGTCGATGACGGTCGACGGTAACAACGTGAACATCGCGGCCGAGGGACCGCACCACTCGCTGCGGTTCTGGTGGGCGGTCAACGGCTCGCACACCTGGCACGCCGAGAAGATCGCGGGCGCCGGCACCACG
>JBOHCO010001182.1:0-3939 GCA_050698895.1 Streptosporangiaceae bacterium | reverse complement strand
CCATCGGCCGGCCGCCCGCGCCGAGCAGCGCGCCGTCGGCCACGCTCAGGTAGTACCGGACCAGGTCGAGCTTGGTGTGCCCGGTCCGCGGGAAGTAGACCTTGTCCGGGTGGGAGACGGCCACGGTGCGGCCGCTGACCTCGATGATCTCCTTGCGATCCGGCATGGGCTCACGATAACGCGCGCCGCTCAGCGGCGGCCGGAGCCGCCACGGGAGCCGCGGCGGCGCTGCCACCAGCCCGGGCCGAGCTGCGCCCGCAGGACCAGCAGCGTCACGATGACCACGCCCGCCGCGATGTCGAGCACGGGCCCGAACACCGGGACCCGCCAGAGCAGCAGCGCCGCCCGGAAGATCAGCCGGAAGAGAAAGAAGTGCACCAGGCCGCGGCCCAGGCCGCCGCCCCCGAGAGCAATTACCGCGCTACCCATCACTGCTCACCCCGCTCACCCAGCTCACACTCCCACGATGCCACCGCGCGCATAGTGGCTGGTCCGCCGGGTGGCCCGGGCGGCGCAACGCATGCGAACCCCTAACGTCAGCCGGGTCTCGCGGATACCGGGACCGGCGCGGGCGCCGGGTCGACGCGGGCGTTGCGGCCGACGGCGGTGGCGGCGATGACGGCCGCGGCGGCCAGCCCGGTCAGCCAGCTGACCCGCTCGCCGAGCAGCAGCGCCGACCAGCACAGGGTCAGCGCGGGCTGGGCCAGCTGGAGGCGGCCGACCCTGGCCACCCCGCCCCGGGCCAGGCCCTGGTACCAGGCGAAGAACCCCAGGAACATCGAGAACAGGCTGACGTAGGCCAGCCCGGCCACGGCCGGCGCGGTCACGTGACCCGTCGGCTCGGCCACCGCGGCGACGGCGGTGACCGGGACGCTGACCGGCAGGGCCAGGATGAGGGCCCAGCAGATGACCCGCCAGCCGCCGTACTCGCGGGCCAGCACGCCGCCCTCGGTGTAGCCCAGGCCCGCGTCGGCGATGGCCATTAGCAGGATCACGTCGGCGCCGCGCAGCCGGCCGCCGCCCTGGACCACCGCGAACCCGACCACCACGGCCAGGCCGAGGCCCAGCGCGGCCCAGTAGGCGGGCCGCGGCCGCTCGCCGGCCCGCAGCACGGCGATGCCCGCCGTCGCGGCCGGGATGAGGCCGGTCAGCACCGCACCGTGCACGCTGCTGACGTGCCGCAGCGCCAGCGCCGACAGCAGGCCGAAGCCGATGCCCACGGTGGCCGCCACGATCAGCATGCGCGGCCGCGCGGCCCGCGGCGGCAGCAGCGGCTGGCGCCGGGCCCGCAGCACGATGATGGCCAGCAGCGCGGCGGGCACCGCCCGGCCGACGCCGACGACAACCGGCCCGAACGACCGCTCGGCCGCGGTGGTGGCCGGGAACGTCATGCTGAAGCACAGGACGCCCAGCGCGCCGAGTAGCACTGGCCGGGCCAGTGGCTGCCTCAAGCACCGTGGTGACGCTTTCGCCACCGCGACAGAAGTGCTTCTATTATCTCTCATGAACAACGATAGCAGTCGCCGGTCGGCCCGGGCCGCCGTGGAGCAGATGGTGACGGGCATGGCGGCAGGCAGCCAGCTTCCGTCCTACCGCGAGCTGCAGCAGCGCTATCGTCTCAGCCCGGCTACCGTGCAGCGGCTGCTGGCCGACCTGACCCGGCGCGGCCTGGTCGTGACCCGGCCCGGCAGCGGCACGTTCATCGCCGAGCGGCGGGCCAGCCCGCGGGCCGCCGACGTGTCCTGGCAGACCCTGGCCCTGGGCAGCCGGCCCGGACTCGGCGCCGACCTGGAGCGGCTGGTCGAGCCGCCGCCGTCCGGGGCCATCGCGCTGGCCAGCGGCTTCATCGACGAGCGGCTCCAGCCGCTGGGCCTGCTGGCCGCCGCCGCGTCCCGCGCGGGCCGCCGGCCGCAGGGCTGGAGCCGGCTGCCGCCCCAGGGCCTGCCCGAGCTGCGCAGCCACTTCGCCGCCGAGGCCGGCGGGCTGAGTGCCGAGCACGTGCTCATCGCGCCCGGCGGCCAGGCCGCGCTGTCGGCGGTGTTCCGGCACCTGGGCGGCCCCGGCGACCCGGTCGTGGTGGAGTCGCCCACCTACATGGGCGCGCTGGCCGCGGCCAGGGCCACCGGGCTGACCCTGGTGCCGGTGCCCGGCGACGCCGACGGCGTGCTGCCGGACGCGCTGGCCGACGCGCTGGCCCGCACCGGCGCCCGGCTGGTCTACCTCCAGCCCCGGTACGCCAACCCGTCGGGCGCCGTGCTGGCCCCGCACCGCCGCGGCGCGGTGCTGGCCGCGGCGGCCAGGGCGGGGGCGTTCGTGCTCGAGGACGACTGGATGCGCGACTTCGACCTCGGCGCCGCCACGCCGCCCCCGCTGATCAGCCGGGACGACGACGGCCACGTGATCTACCTGCGCTCGGTGTCCAAGCCGGTGGCCGCCGGGCTGCGGGTGGCCGGGCTGGCCGCGCGGGGCCCGGTGCTGGCCCGGCTGCGCCGCGGCCGGGTCAGCGACGACCTGTTCGTGGCCCCGATCCTGCAGCAGGTGGCGCTGGACGTGCTGACCGCGCCCGGCTGGCCCCGGCACATGTCCGCGGTCCGCCGGGTGCTGCGCGAGCGCCGGGACGCCCTGGTGCTGGCCATCGGCGAGCGGCTGCCGGACTGCCGGCTGGACCTGATCCCGGCCGGCGGGCTGCACCTGTGGCTCCGGCTGCCCGACCGGTGCGCCGACGAGGACGTGACCCAGGCTGCGGCCGCGCGCGGGGTGCTGGTCACCGCGGGCCGGGCCTGCTTCCCCGGCGAGCCGCCAGGGTCCTACCTGCGGCTCAGCTTCGCCGCCGAGGAGCCCCCGGCCCTGCGCCGCGGCATCGACCTGCTGGCCGAGGCCATCGCCGCTGTCTAGCCCCGGCCGTCCCGGGCCGGGCCGGCCGCAGTGTCCGAGTCGAGAGGTAGAGTCGGTCTAGACAGACTAGATAGAATCGGTCTGGCGGCCAGGACCCAGCGACCGGGACAACCGAGTGACCGGGACAACACAGCGACCCGGACAACACAGCGACCCGGACAGGCGGCCAGGACAGAGGTGAGGCTGATGATCTGGCAGATCCAGGAAGCCAAGCAGCGGTTCAGTGAGGTCATCCGGCTGACGGAGGCCGACGGGCCGCAGATCGTGACCCGGCACGGCCAGGAGATCGCCGTGATCATCAGCATCACGGAGTACCGGCACCTGCGCGGGCCGGACACCGAGTTCAAGGACTACCTGCGGTCCGGCCCCGACCTCGGCGACCTGGACCTGAGCCGGCCCGGCGACGGGCCCCGCGAGATCGACTGGGCCGGGCGCGGATGACCCACCTGCTGGACACCACTGTGGTCTCCGAGCTGCGCCGGCGCCAGCCGGACCCGCACGTGCTGGCCTGGTTCGAGTCCGTGCCGTCGGCGCAGCTGTTCCTCAGCGTGCTCACCTTGGGCGAGATCCGGCTCGGCATCGAGCGCCTCAAGCGCAAGGACGCCGTGCGCGCCGAGGGCCTGGAGTGGTGGCTGGGCGGCCTGCGCGACACCTACCGCGACCACGTCATCGACCTCGACGCCGAGACCGCGCAGGAATGGGGCCGCCTGAATGTCCCCGATCCGCTGCCGGTTATCGACGGACTGCTCGCGGCGTCGGCCAAGGTCCGTGGCTGGGCGCTGGTCACCAGGAACACCGCCGGCCTGGTGCGCTGCGGCGTGACCCTGATCAACCCGTTCGAGCCGCCGTCGTGACCGCCCGGCCGCTCCGGCTGCTCCGGCTGCTCCGGCTGCTCCGGCTGCTCCGGGTCAGATGAGCAGCTCGTCGGCGGCGGCCGCGAACACCGCCGTGTGCGCGTCGGCGTCGGCCTCGGTGGTGGCCGGGCACATCAGCGCCATGTTGTGGAACGGCGTCATCAGGATCCCGCGGTTGATCGTGTACAGG